>CAYMOM010000104.1:0-7021 GCA_964391995.1 uncultured Faecalibacterium sp. | reverse complement strand
GACAGTGACGGAGCGCAAATCCTCGAAAAAGTGGCTTTGCCACTTTTTCGACACCATGAGAGCCTGCTCCAATAGTTGGGAGCAGGCTCTCAGCTCACCCACAAACCCTATTGAAGATTATGGCCGAGAAAAGAGCGTCTACAGAAGGCTCTCAGATTGATTCTGAGAATAACTTTTGAAGAAACATACTTCCTGTACAGCCACGCGTCGTTCTCATGCCGCCGTACAAACTGCGTTTTCTTTCATCTTTTCTATTGGGTACTTTGTGGACGGTCTGAGAGCCTGCTCCAACAGTCGGGAGCAGGCTCTGTTCATTGGGCGCAAAAAAGCGGATGGCAGCAACCATCCGCGCAGGTACCCTATGCAGTTGTGGGAAATCAGTTACTCCTCGTCGTCGTCCGCATTGAGCTTGGTGGAGGCGATTTCGATCAGCTTGGCCTCGAGTGCCTGGTCTTCTACGGGAACGAATTCTTCGACCTCTTCACCGTCTACGGTGGACTGGATCACCTTCATGATGTAACAGGTGATTTCTTCGGCCTCATCGCAATCTTCGCAGCCGCAGGCGCACTGTTCATCGTGCTCATGCTCGTGGTTACATTCGTCACAGTCGCATTCATCATCGTCGATGCTGTCGGTCAGGATAACGTATTCCTCGCCATTGTAGAAGAAATAGTCAACGACCTGCATCAGGATGGTATTACCCTCGTCGTCAGTCATCTCGATGATGTCAAGGTTTTCGTTTTCATCTTCGTACAACGGGATCACCTCTTTCTTCGTTTCGCCCGGCAGCCAGGTGCATGTATGGAAACAGGCTTACCTGGTCTCAAGGGATGTCCATCGGTCGTAGGGTTATGCCGCCTTGGGTCGATGGCTGCCGGGGAGCGGTTTTGGCTTCCACTTTTCTTCTTCCCTTGGTTCGCTTTTATTATACACGCACATGGCGATTTTGGCAATAGTTTTGCCCAAAGTTTTTTGTTTGACTTTCTCCATGCGCTCCTGTATACTGTTAGTTGGGGCGTTTCTTTTGCAGATGCGTGCGGGAGCCGTCCGGCCGCTGGAGCACGGTGTTTTTCAGAATGTCCTCCATATTGGCCCGGAAGCCGTCCAGGTATTCGCGGCGCAGGGCGGCCTGCTCCTCCAGCTCGGCCTGGGTAAGACCCACGGTCTTTTTTTTGCGGGCCAGCTCGTTAATGCGGTCGATTTTCTCTCGCTCCATGGGGAAAAGCCTCCTTGAAAGGATTGATTGTGATGGTTGAGGGCAAGTGGTTTCAGCCTGGCGCAGATGCGGACGAGGCGTTTGCCATCCGTGAAAAGGTGTTTGGCTGCGGCAGGGATGACCTGGACGCGGAAAGCTGGAATGTGCTGGTGTGGTTTGGCGGTCAGCCGGCTGCCACAGGCCGCCTGTGGTGGCGGGAAGGCGCCTTCTGGCTGGGCGATGTAGCCGTGGAGCCGCAGCTTCGCGGCAAGCGCCTGGGGGACTTGACCCTGCGCCTTTTGCTCTTCAAGGCAGAAACCCACGCTGCCCGGCTCATCCGGCTGAACGCACCGGAGGACGTGACGGGCTTCTTTGCCAGGCTGGGTTTCAAGCCCGAGGGCGAAGCCGCCGGCGGCGTGCAGCAGATGCTGCTCCGGGGTGAAGACCTTTGCCTGGACACCTGCCAGGGATGCAAGAAGGATTGCCCGAACCGGAAGGGTTAATGCGCTTCCGCCCTGCGGCGGTTCCTCAGCGCCATGAAGAGAATGGTGCCCATGCACAGGGCCATAACGCCGTAGTACAATAGCTTCAGCGGGCCGCGATCCACCCGGAACTCCATCCAGATGCCCACGCCGATGCAAACCAGCGTGACAAGCCACTGCAGCAGCAGCTGGCTTTTTTTCATGCCGCCATTTTTGCAGCGCCGTGCGGCAAAAATGCCGAAGACCGTCACCAGCGCCGCCAGGGACAGCACCTGCTGGATGCGCACAAAGTGCACCACCAGGTGTCCATCGTTCCGCAGGCTTTCCAGCAGCACCTGCAGGGCGCCCATCAGTCCCAGGCTCACCAGGCAGGCATCGCCGCTTTTCGCCCTGGGGTGCAGGGCAATCCACGCAAACATGATGACCAGCACCAGCACGGCGGCAGCAGCCTCGTACTGGTAGACAGGGTGTACCAAATCGCCATAGCCATCGTCCACACCCAGGGACATGAGCCATTGGTAATTGATGCTCCGCCCCAGGCCCATGCGGGTGCCGCTCTCGGCAGCGCGGAGAAACATCACCGCCAGCGGGATGCCCATAGCGCCGCTGTCTGCCAGGGTGCCGGCGGGCAGGTGCTGCCACTTTTCCGCCAGCCGGGCTGCCAGCAGGAAGCCGATGATGCCGCCGGTGATGGCATATCCCCCGTCCCAGAAGCGCAGGGCCAGGGCGGGATTGCCCAGGGTGGTCAGGTAATAGGTGCAGTTGCCCAGCACAAACACCAGCCGGGCGCACAGCCAGCACAGGGGAATGGCCAGCACTGCCAGGCGGAGAAGCTGGCTCCAAACCGGCGGGCGCTTGGCGCAGGAGCTGTAGAACCAGCAGCCCATAAGTCCTGCAAACATGGCAAAGGCCGCATGCAGGCCGTAGTCCGTCACCGGTGCGCCGAAAAGGGTGAAGATGGTTGCATCCATGGGTTAATCCTCCGTGCCGTCCAGGCCAAAGTCGATGGCGGTAGCGAAGTAGATGATATCGCTGACGGAGCGCTCGGCAGAAACGGACTTCCTGGAGTAGTTTTCATCCCCAAAGACCATCAGGGCGCTGTTGCCGCCATCCAGGTTGTAGGCCTGCTGGCAGCCCTGTTCGTACATGAACTGGGCCAGGGTAGCCACCTGGCAGCCGCCGGATTCGCGCTCGTTGCCATCGGCATCGGTGATGGTCACGGGCCGTCCGCCGCCGCCGTCCACTACCACCAGCAGGTATTCCAGCGGGCCTACCTGACCGATGGCGCAGCGGGGTTCCATGCCATAGGGGTTGTAGCGGTATTCGGTGCTGATCTCCTGCAGCGCGCCGTCAATGACCAGCGCCGGGCCGAAGTTGAACACATTCACCAGGGTGTGCTGATCCATCAGGGCCTTCAGGGTTGCCGCATCGGACTTGGGAATGATGTGGAAATCCCCGTTCTCATCGGTGATGAGCATGTCCCGGGTCTTCACGGGCTTTTTCCGGTAGGCTTCGCCCATGCGCACCACATAGCCGCCTTCCTCGTTGGTGCAGTAGTCGCCGCCAATGGCGATAACGGCGTTGTTGTTCTTGGCAATGGCGGAAATCTTGTTGGTTTTCTTGCCAAAGGGGCCTGCCAGCGCCGTGCGCAGCTGGGAGGCATCGGCAATTTTCACCCTTGCCACGTTGAAGTGGGCATCCCCGTACCACAGGCGCTCCATGGTAACGGACAGGCTGGCGTCCTCGTAGGTGGAATCGGTGAAATTAGCCGGGTCTGCCACATGGCCGGGCGTGCTGTCCATGGGCAGGGGAGAAATGGCCTGCTCGGCCGCGGCAAGGCAGGGGAGCATCAGGGCCAGGAAAAGGGCAATCAGCTTGCGCATAGGGTACCTCCATTATTCGTCGAAAAGGAAAGCGTATTCGTCGTCCACATCAGCAGGGCCTTCGTTCATGTAGGTTTGCTGGGCATTCTCCGTAATGTCCGGTGCGGGGACAGCCACCGCCAGGCCCAGCACCAGGGCCAGCACCAGCAGGGACAGCAGCAGGTTTTTCAGCGTGTCAGGCATTGCTTTTCTCCTCCTGGAATACCCATTTGTTCTGCACCCGGTAGCTGACCAGGTACAGGAGCGCATCAATGACAACCTTCGCCATGGTGTCCAGCACCTTGGGCATGCCCAGGGCGGACAGCACCGCCAGGCTACCGGCAGAGCACAGCAGCACGCCAATGCACAGAATGGCATAGCGCAGGGCGGTTTTGCCTGTGTTGCCCTTGACCTTGAACACCAAATTGCGGTTCATCAGGAAATTGCAGGGCGCGGATACCAGCCGGGCCAGGATGGAGGCCAGCGCTACCCGCCCCAGGGCAATATCCGTCAGGAACAGCTGATCCAGCAGGGTGAATACCCCATTGTCAATCAGGAAGGACGCAATGGACGCGCCCATAAACTTGATGAAGCTGCCCAGAATCACCTTGTAAATGCGATAGCTGTCCCGGATGGGGTGAAAGTGGGTACCGGCGTTTTCATTCTCGTAAATGGTTTCGATGGTGATGGGTACCATGGGCATGCCGTCCCGGGCGCAGGCGATGAGCACGTTCATCTCATACTCAAAGCGCTCGCCGGAAACCTGCTGCATAAACCCCAGCCGGTGGGCGGGGAAGGCCCGCAGGCCCGTTTGGGTGTCCGGCAACCATTGACCGTAGAGCAGCTTGAACACCAGGCTGGTGGTACGGTTGCCAAAGCGGGACTTGGGCGGTACATTGGCCTGGGAGAAATCCCGGCTGCCCAGGTACATCTCGTCCTTACCCTGGCACAGGGCCTGGGCCAGCTTCCAGCAATCCTCCACGGTGTGCTGCCCATCGGAATCCGCGGTAATCACGCCGGGCACGCCGGGCATGTGGGCCTGGATGTAGGCATAGCCGGTTTTCAGGCCTGCACCCTTGCCCATGTTCACCTCATGGTGGAGGACGGTGACCCCATCCATGGCGGCAAGCTGCCGGAAAATGGGCTGGTATGCCTCGCCAGAGCCATCATCCACAATCACCAGGCGGGTGAAACCCTTGTCCAGCAGGGCGGCAGCATAGGCAGGCAGGCGCTCATCCGGCTCCAGGGAGGGAATGAGAATCACAGCATCGGTGGGTTGAAATTGCATGGGAAATGTCCTTTCGTATCAGTTTACGATATAGGTATCCAGGTAGTCCTCCATCAGGGCGGAAACATCCTGGCCTGCGGCGGCGGAGAGCACCTGGGTCAGGCTCTCCCTGGTGGCAAAGCCAAAGCGGTACTGCTGCACATAGCCTTGCAGGGCCGCATCCAGGGCAGGCTTGCCCAGCAGGTTTTCCATGGCAAGCCACAGGGCTGCACCCCGGCGGTACACCACCGTGGTGTATTCGGAAAGATCCTGAAAATAGTCAATGGGGCTGCCCGGGGTCACACCCCGGGGGATGGTGATGCGCATGGCGGTTTCAATCCGGTCAAAGGCGGTGTTTTCCCGGGCGGCGGCGCCATACACCTGGCCCACATAGTCCAGCAGGGCATACTCGCACAGGGATTCATCCTGCCAGGCCTGGTTGTAGCTGTCGCTGCCCACCATGGCGTACCACCACTGGTGCGCCACCTCGTGGGCCACGGTGACCTCCAGGGAGTCATCGCCGGCAGCCACAATTTCATCTCCGATCATCACCATCTGGGGGTATTCCATGCCCCCGTAGGGGAAACTGACCTCCGCCAGGGTCAGGGTGGGGTAAACGTATTCGCCGTAGTGCTGCTCATAGCAGGCGATGGCCTGCCGGGCATATTTCACCATGCGCTGGGCGGCAGCTTTGTCCCTGGCGCAGGCCGTGACGAGCACATCATCCACCATGCCGGAAACTGTGGTGAACCGGTCGCTGATGACAAGGGCAAAGTCCCGCACGGCCTGGGCCTGAAGGGTGTAGACGGCGCCGTCTCCCAAGTAGTTAGCCTGGGGATAGCCCGTGCCTGCCACCGTGTACCCGCTGGGCAGGGAGAGCCGCACCGTCCAGTTGGCGCAGGCGGACAGGAAGGGATCGCCAATGGCGCAGTAGCCTTCCGTGTGCCAGCCGTCATCTTCCCACAGGGCCAGGGTGGGGAACACATTCCCCAGGGCGAAAATGCCGTCATCCACGCCAAAGCGGCTGGCGCACTGGGGGATGGAAACAGTGTATTTCAGCTCCACGGTGATGCTGCTGCCTGCAAACCACTGGACGGGCAGGGAGAGCACCGTGTGCGCCGTGTCTGCCCAGGTGAAGGCAACGCTGCTGCCGTTGACGGCGGCGCTTTCCAGCGCCAAACCTCCGGGCGAAAACCCTGTGCCATAGCAGGCGGAGAACAGCTCATCGCCGGCGGCGGGGGAGGTGCTCTCCTGCAAATAGGCGCCGGAATAGCTGCGAAGGGTCACACTGTCCAGGGTGCGGTCGGCAGGGTTGCGCAGGGTCATGACCTGGGTGGCGGACAGCAGGCCGCTGTACGGGTCGAAGGAGGCATCGATGGTGATGCTGTCCAGGCCCTTTGCGGCCTCCTGCACGGCCTGGCTGGTGGCGGGGAGATAGGCTTCCTCGTTCTCTCTTGTGGCGGCGAACCACACAAGCGCCCCGCACAGCAGCATCAGCAGCACAATCAGCGCTGCGTATAGCCATGCCCGGCGGCTGTCCCTGGGGGAAAGTCCTTGCTTCATGGATTGCTCCTTTCGCGCCACCACAATCAACCAGCATACATTATACTACATATAACGCAGAAAGACAATGTTTCATTCCCGGTGTGCAGGCAAAGTCATTTCCTGTGCGGCCTGGGTGAAGCCAAAGTGCTCGTACAGGGGTCGGCCCATGGCGGTGGCCTCCAGGCCGATGTCAGCAATGCCGCGCTCCCTGGCATCCGCCACCAGCAGCGAAAGGGTTTTGCAAGCGATTCCCTTTCGCCTGTATGCTGGATGGGTGTACATGTTCATGATATACGCCTTTTGGCCTGTGGGGTTGTGGTAGGTAGGCATCACATGATAATAGCTGACGCCGCCGGTGCCTACAACCTTTGCGCCATTCCAAACCAGATAGGCCAAATGGGTGCCATCAGCCAGTGCACGCTGGTAATAGGTGCGCGTATGCTCCTTTACTGCGGACATATCCACACCATCGTGCAGCTGATTGGCGGCCTGCAACACTTCAATCCGCGTGTCCGTCAGGATGTCCAGATCATCAAGGGTAGCCTGGCAATAGGTGAGGTGCATAGCGGTTTGCCTCCTTTGGTGGGCAAGTGTATCATTCCCGGCACAGGGGCACCAGGTGGGCGCGGGTTTCCTGCACAAGATCTTTGGGGGAGAGAATCACCTGGCA
>CAYMOM010000103.1:0-7078 GCA_964391995.1 uncultured Faecalibacterium sp. | reverse complement strand
GTTGCCGCCTGGCTGGAGGAGAACAAATGCCGTGCCCAGGCCTGGTTTACCGTGGATGACCTGGTATACCTGAAGCGCGGCGGGCGGGTGTCCCCTGCGGCAGCTGCCATCGGCACCCTGCTGGATCTGAAACCCATCCTCACCGAAACCGGCGAGGGGCAACTGGCCGCTGCCGACAAGGTTCGCGGTCGCCGCAAAGCCATGAACTACATTGTGGACAAGGCCGTGGAAAACATTGTTGACCCGGAAGAGTCCATCGCCCTGGTGCTCCACGCCGATGCACCCGCCGATGCCCAGCGCCTGATGGAAATGACCGCCGCCAGGCTGCCCGCCCTCCGCATGCGCATCGAAAACGTAGGCCCGGTCATCGGCGCCCACGCCGGCCCAGGTGTTCTCGCCCTGTGCTTCATGGGCAAAAAGCGGCCTATGTAACCAACGGGCGCTGCCCTTTGGAAACCCGCTTAAGGGATTTCATCCCTTAAGAATCCCTTTCGGCGTATGTGCTGGGTGCGCGCTCTTTGCAGGGGGTCACGGTGCGCAGAGGGTGCACCGCGACGCTGGATTGCGGCTTGCACCGATTTCCTGCGGGAGGTTTCTCCCGCTCAGCCCGTCAAAAACCTCCGGGAGGTGTCGGAGGGCCCGCAGGCCCTCTGACTTCATTCGTATCGCGGGGCTTTGCCGCGCGGGCGGGGCGTTTCCGGCTCCGCCGGAAACTTTCCTTACGCGGAGGAACGACCGTCAGGCCTGCTTGCAGGCCTGACAGTGACGGAGCGCAAATCCTCGAAAAAGTGGCTTTGCCACTTTTTCGACACGCTGCTGCGGGAGGTTTCTCCCGCTTTTTTCAATGAGGTGGGTTGATGAGGTTGCTGTTTATTGGTTCTACGGTGGCGGATGTGGTGATCCGCACGCCGCGCCTGCCGCAAACCGGGGAGGATGTGAACATCGCCAGCCAGCAGGTTTCCCTGGGCGGGTGCGGGTTCAATGCGTTCCACGCCGCCCACAGCGCAGGGCTGGCGGAGTGCGTGCTGTTTTCCCCGGTGGGCACAGGCATTTGGGGGAATTGGGTTCGCGCCGCCCTGGCGGAGCAGGGCCTGCAAACCGCCGTGCCGCCGGTGGATGCCCCCAACGGCTGCTGCTACTGCCTGGTGGAGCCGAATGGGGAGCGAACCTTCCTGTGCGAGCATGGGGCGGAATATCGCTTTCAGCCGGAGTGGTTTGAAGGCCTGAGCGCCTTCGATGGCGTTTACCTGTGCGGCCTGGAGGTGGAGGAGCTCACCGGATGCGTGCTGCTGGACTGGCTGGAGCAGCATCCGCCCAAGTGGCTGTACTTTGCGCCCGGGCCGCGGATCCTGCACATCGCCCCAGAGAAAATGGCCCGGCTTATGGCCCTGGGCGCCGTTTTCCACCTGAACGAGGCGGAGCTGTGCGCCTTTACCCGCTGCGAGGATGTTCCCCAGGCAGCGCACATGCTTCACAGCCTGACGGGAAGCGATGTGCTGGTCACCCTGGGTGCCGATGGCGCCTTTGCCTGTTCTTCAGGCGGGAATATCCATGTGCCCGGCTTTCCCGCAGCCGTTGTTGATACCATTGGCGCCGGGGATGCCCACATCGGTACGGTGATGGCCTGCCAGGCCGCAGGCATGCCCCTGGCCCAGGCCATCAGGTGTGCCAACAGGGTCTCTGCCGCAGTGGTGGGCCAGGCCGGCGCATCCCTGCCCGCTGGGGTCATTGCCCGGTTGATTAAAGAATCCTCATGATTTTCTAATCATTCTTCCCTTGGAACATTTCTGCCGGCGTGGTAGACTATCCATCGTAGGAGGAATGAATGATGATTGATCTTTTGCTGTTTCCCTTTAAGCTCGCCTTTGGTCTGCTGGAAGGCCTGTTCGGCTTTCTTGGCGGCATACTGGGTGCCGTGTTCGGCGTGATTGGCGGTTTCTTCGGTCTGCTGGGCGGCATTCTGGGCCTGTGCATCAAGCTGTCCCTCATCGGCGTGGCCATCGGCGCCCTGGTGGCGTTTTTCCGCCGCCGCAGCCATGGTGAAGGCCAGGCTGCCCAGGAAGACTTCACCAGCTATTACGACCAGCACTCATCCGTACAGTAAGGCACGCCCCGGGCGGGAGCTGCACATTGCGGCTCCCGCTTTTGTGTGATATAATGTCCAAAAATGCAAGGGAGGTTCATGCCCATGGAAGAGCTGATTTCCAAGTGGCATCGTGAATTAGAGCTGTTTTCCGCCATCAAGCCGCTGATCATCCTGGAAGGCAATGTGCTGGACCAGTACCGCTACCCGGTGGCTGGCTCCATTCCGGAGGACGCATTGGTGCCTCTTCCCCGGTACCTGCACGGCTACCTGACGGACAGCGGTTATAGCCAGGTGGTGTTTTATTCCAACCTGATGGGTTTCATGAATCCCTATGCACCCCAGCTGGTGAATCAGTTTGCCCGGGCAAACGGCGCCCAGGCCCAGGGCGGGGTGATTCCTGCAGAGTTCAAGGGCACCAAGGCAGACACTGCGCCCAACATCATCCGCCGGGCCATGGCCCAGACCCGGGAGGCCACCGCCGTGGTGATGGAGCTGGCCAGCCACTATATCGTCACCCCGGAGCGGATGGATCAGCAGGAGGTGAACAGCTTCAACCTGCTGATGCAGTCCGCCCTCAGCGCCGCCACCGTCCGCACCCCTGTGGGCAAGCGGCAGAACCTGCTGATTCTGCTGGTGAGCAAGCTCAACGACCTGCCCGCCTGGTTCTACCTGAACAACCCGGTGTGCAAGGTCATCCGCCTGGAGGCCCCCGACCGGGAGGAGCGCAAGCACCTGATCAGCGGCAACGCCTTCGCCACCTTTTTCGACAGCACCGTGTACCGCACGGATATGCCCTACTACACAACGCACCCGGAGGAGCTGGAGCGCCTGCGGGAGAAGTTCGTGGGCCTGACAGAAGGCCTGACCTTCACCGAGCTGGACGCCATGCGCCGGCTGAGCAAGCAGGAGTGCATCCCCGTCCGTGACCTGTGCAGCATTGTTGATTTGTACAAATACGGCATCAAGGAAAACCCCTGGGAGCAGCTTTCCATGGAAAGCCTGCGCAACGCCAGGCAGGACTTTGAAAAGCGCATCAAAGGCCAAAACGCCGCACTGGAGCGTACCCTGGATGTGGTGAAGCGGGCCGTCACCGGCATGAACGGCCTCAGCTCATCCTCCACCGCCAAGCCCAAGGGCGTGCTGTTCTTCGCCGGGCCTACGGGCACCGGCAAAACGGAAACCGCCAAGGCACTGGCAGAGAAGCTCTTCGGCGATGAAAGCGCCTGCATCCGCTTTGACATGAGCGAATACGGGCAGAGTCATTCCGACCAGAAGCTGCTGGGGGCACCTCCCGGCTATGTGGGCTACGAGGCGGGCGGTCAGCTGACCAACGCCGTGAAGAAAAACCCCTTTGCCATCCTCCTGTTTGACGAGATTGAGAAGGCGCATCCCTCCATCCTGGATAAGTTCCTGCAAATTCTCGAGGACGGGCGCATGACCGACGGACAAGGCAACACGGTGTATTTTTCCGAAACCATTATCATTTTCACCAGCAACCTGGGCATGTATGTGAAGGACGCCTTTGGCGGCCGCCAGCAGAACGTGACCATGGACATGGATTATCCCCAGGTGGAGAAGCGCATCCGCACAGCCGTTGAGGAATACTTCAAGCTGGAATTGGGCAGGCCGGAAATCCTGAACCGCATTGGCGAAAACATTGTGGTGTTCGATTTCATCCGTCAGGAGGCAGGTCAGGCCATTCTCCGTGCCCAGGTGGACAAAATCATCCGCCGGATGGAGGAGCAGAAGGGCATCCGCATCACCGTGACCGATGAGGCCTATGCCCAGCTCCAGTCCGCCGCCCTTGCCGATCTGTCCAACGGCGGACGGGGCATCGGCAACCAGGTGGAAGCGCTGCTGATCAATCCCCTGTCCCGCTGGCTGTTTGACAATGAGGTGCTGTCCGATGCCCAAGTGACCATTCAGCATTTTAATGTGGATGCCAGGCCGGCCTGCATCCACTGCGAGCTTTCGGAGGTGAATCCCCATGCCTGATAACCATTTGCGCGCCCTTTCGGACATTGTGGGCGACCTGTGGGGCACGCCTGCCCAACCGTCCCCTGCGCCGGCGGCTCAGCCTGTGTATAAATCCACCTTTCCGCCCTTTGAGCAAATGTGGAAAACCGCCGATGATACCGTGGACTGGACGGACGCCCTGGCCCATGATGAACCCACCGACGGCCTGACCTCCGCCCACCTGTGGCAGTTCTTCCACCGGCACGCCGCCAGGGTGCTGGAAGGCGATGTCGCCGCCTATGTGGAGGTGCTGAAGGCCGCCAATCCCCTGGGAGATCTTTCGCCCTACGCCACATCCTTCGATGTGGAAGCTGCCTCTGCCGACAGGGTGCAGGTGCGCTTTGGCGTGCATCCTGCCTATATGGATAAGCAGGAGAGCGAGGTGCGCCGCTACCTATGCGCCGTGGCGCTGCGCTCCGCCCGGGATGTGATGGCCCTGCTGCCCGTGCGGGAGGTGCAGGTCACTGCCCTTCAGGCGGACACACCCCTGATGCATGTGCTGTTCGACAGGGGCGAATTGCAGAAGGTGCGCTTTTCCTTCATCGACCCGGTGGCCTTCGTCACCGATTGCGGCGCGGAGTTCGCCCCGGAGGAACAGTCATGACAAACAAAGAGATCCTTGCCATCGCCATGGCGCAATCCGCCGTGGAGCTGAACGCCGCACCGGATGACTTCACCCGGGATACGCCTGTCATCACGCCTTTCCATCTTGGTGCAGGCGCACGAAAGTATTACCGGGAGCCTATCGCCTGCAATTTCGTATCCTACGGCAGCAATATTGTGGCATCCACGCAGGAGGAGTACCGTCCCCTGGTGGAGGAATATTTGCGAAACTTCACCTTCTACCACTGTTTTGAAACGCCCAATATGCACTGGCTGGATCAGCGTATGCAGGCCCATGGGCAGCGGGTGTGCTTCATGGCGGAATACTTCCTGCCGGATTTGACCCGGCTCGCCGAACTGCCCTGCGCCTATCCCGTGCAGGTGCTGACCCAGGCGGACTTTGCACCCCTGTATCAGCCTGAATGGAACAACGCCCTGTGTGCCGACCGGAAGGAGCTGGACGTGCTGGGCGTGGGCGCATATGACGGTGGGAAGCTCATCGGCCTGGCTGCCTGCTCTGCCGATTGCGACAGCATGTGGCAGATTGGCGTGGACGTGCTGCCGGCCTACCGCCGGCAAGGCATTGCCGCCAGCCTAACCAGTCGCCTGGCCCTCGAAATACTGGCCCGCGGCCGGGTGCCCTTCTACTGCTGCGCCTGGTCCAACATTCGTTCCGCCCGGAACGCCGTCAAAAGCGGCTTCTCGCCGGCCTGGGCGGAAATGACCGTAAAGCCTGCCGCCCTGGTGGAGGAAATGAATCACCCTTGCAAGGAGGAACGCAAATGAAGCTCTTGTTCAAGCAGCGCTTTTTTTCCTGGTTCGACAGCTATGACATTTATGCCGAAGACGGCAGCGTGGTCTACACCGTCAAGGGCCAGCTGGCCTGGGGACACCTGCTGAAGATATTCGACAGGCACCAGCAGGAGGTCGGTACGGTGAAGCAGAAGGTTTTCGCCTGGATGCCCACCTTCGAGCTGTACCAGGGGAGCACCCTCCTGGGCAGCGTGAAGCGGGAGTTTGCCTTCTTCAAGCCCAAGTACAACTTTGATTTCAACGGCTGGCATGTGGAGGGCAACCTGTTTGAGTGGGACTACACCGTGCAGGACCGCTCCGGTCATCAGGTTGCCACGGTATCCAAGCAGCTGCTGAACTGGACGGACACCTACGTCATCGATGTGGCTGACCCTCAGGATGCCCTGTATGCGCTGATGTTCGTGCTGGCCATCGATGCGGAAAAGTGCTCGCGGAGCGACTGACCTGCTAAAAAGACCACCTGCCGGAATCATGCAGGTGGTCTTTTGCTTGCGATGCTTACCGCTTATTTTTTGCGCAGCTTGGCAACAAAGAAGCCCTCGTGCCTTTCATCCGGACAAACGCAGAGGGTGCCGGGGATGGCAGCGGGCAGCTGGGGAACATCCTTCAGCAGCTCGTGGCGGATGGGGACAATTTCCACATTCGCCTTAGCCATGCAGCGGGTGAGCACATCCTCGTTTTCCATGCGCAGGATGGAGCAAGTGGCGTACACCATTTCGTGTCCCGGCTTCAGCAGGCGCAGGGCCTTTTGCAGCAGGGCAGCCTGGGTATCGGCGGTCTTCTGCAGCCAGGCCTTCTCCATGCGGCGCTGGGGCGCGCCCTCCAGCAGGGAAACGGTTCCGCTGCCGGAGCAGGGCGCATCCAGCAGAATCTTGTCGAAGGAGAACAGATCATCCAGCCGCCGGGCATCCACCGTCATCACCCCCACCCGGGAGGCACCCTGCTTTTCCAGGTTGTACTGCATGCGCTGGGCGCGAACGGCGTTTTTCTCGCAGGCAGTGATCAGCGCCTGGTTGCCCGTCAGCGCCGCCATTTGCGTGGTTTTGCCGCCGGGTGCCGCCGCCATGTCCAGCACGGTTTCACCGGCTTTCGCTTCCAGCACCAGGGGAGGAATCATGGCGGACAGGTTCTGCAGGTACACGCCGCCCTCTTCATACACAGGCAGCGCCTGCACCGCATCCTCACGGACATGGGGCAGCACCATGGCATCATCATACCATGGCACGTTCTCCCAGGTGATGCCCGCCGCCGTCAGCTGGGCCTCCACCTGTTGCCGGGTGGTGCGCAGGGGATTCACCCGCAGGCTCACCGGCCGCGCGGCTCTATAGCCTGCCGCAATCCGCAGGAAGGTTTCCTGGCCGTACTGCTGCAGGAGAAGCTGCTGCAAAAGTTCCGGGATCACTGGCGTCATAGGGCATACCTCCGCGCTGATTTCTACTGAATGATTTCGCCGCGCCACCCCGCAATTCCTGCCCCGAAGTATTGACAAAAATCGTCCCTTGTGATATAAAGAACTGTAACGATCTTTAAGTCGGTACCGTGAGACCGGCAAGATTCTCA
>CAYMOM010000102.1:0-7149 GCA_964391995.1 uncultured Faecalibacterium sp. | reverse complement strand
CCCATGCTGAAGGTGCCCGGCCAGAAGATGCCCACCGAAAAGCCGCACAGGGCGCAGCCGATCAGCGCCAGCATCGGGCTTTGGCTGAAGGCTGCCACCACATAGCAGGCAATGCACAGCGCGGCGCTGCCCATCATAAACTTGCGCAGGGGGAGCCTGTCGCTGAACTTGCCATACAGCAGGCGGGACAGGCCCATCAGCGTGGCAAAGGCACAGGGGCCAGCCAGGTCACCCATGGTTTTGCTGATGTGCAGGCCGCTTTCCGCAAAGGCACTGGCCCACTGGCTCATGGCCTGCTCGGACGCGCCGGCGCAAACCATCAGCACCAGCAGTAGCCAGAAGGCCTTCTGCTTAAACAGCCCGCCGATGGACAGCTGCTTGCCTTTCTCCGCCACAATGGGGTAAATGGGCACCAGGGCAAAATAGGCAATGTTCGCCAGGGGAACCAGGGCCCATAGGCAGGCCATCACCCGCCAGCTGCCAATGCCAAACAGGGCAAAGAACCCCGTGCTGGCCAGCACCACAAACACATGCCCCCAGCAGTAGAAGGAATGGAGCAGGCTCATGGCCGCCTCCTTCTTTTCCGTGGGGCAGGCCTCCACCACCGGGCTGATGAGCACCTCAATCAGCCCGCCGCCAATGGCGTAGAACACCACGGAAATCATGATGCCCGCATAGGGCGGCAGGATGCTCGGCAGCACCGCCAGGCCCAGCAGGCCCAGCGCCGCCGCGCCGTGGGCAAACATCAGGCAGGGACGGTAGCCAATGCGGTCCACCACCTTGGCGCTGATGAAATCCACACACAGCTGCACCAGAAAATTAACGGTGGTAATCAGCGTGATCTGATCCAGTGACAGGCCGAAATCAGAAGCGAAGGTCAGAAAAAGCAGCGGCGCAAAGTTGTTCACAATGGCCTGGGTGATGTAGCCAATATAGCTGGCGTAAATGGTGTGCTCATAGCTTTGACGGATGCGCTGCACCATGGACGGATGCCTCCTTTGGTTTGGTCGGGCAAATGATAGCATATCCGTACCCAAAAAGAAAGAAGAAAAAACATTTTCCTGTTGACAAATGCGGCAATCGGTGTATAATAACACATGAACAAATGCTCATATGTTTAAAGGAGGAATCATCATGGGCTGCCATTGCCACGATTGCCAGCACTGCCACCAGCACGAGCACGACCATCATGAGAAAGAAGGGCACGGCGTTCTCTTCCGGGCCGGCGGCGCGGTAGCGCTGATGCTGCTGGGCCTTGTGCTCCACGGGCCAATCGCCCTGGTGCCGTTTGTGGCGGCGTACCTGCTGGCCGGGTATGATGTGCTGCTTTCCGCCATAAAGAGTATAGGCCATGGGGAAATCTTTGATGAAAATTTCCTGATGGCGGTGGCCTCCCTGGGCGCCATGCTCATGGGCGAGTATGCCGAGGGCATTGCCGTGCTGGCCCTGTATCAGGCCGGTGAGTGGCTCCAGGACAAGGCCGTGGACAAGAGCCGGGATTCCATTGCCGCGCTGATGGACATCCGGCCCGACAGCGCCAACCGGCTGGTGGACGGCCGGGTGGAGCAGGTTTCGCCGGAGGATGTGGCCGTGGGTGAAATGATTCTGGTTCGCCCGGGTGAAAAGATTCCCCTGGACGGCGTGGTTCTTGATGGTACATCCGCCCTGAACACCGTGGCGCTGACCGGCGAAACCCTGCCCCGGGACGTGCAGCCCGGGGACAGCGTGCTCAGCGGCAGCGTGAACCTTTCCGGCACGCTGACGGTGCAGGTTTCCGCGGCCTATGGTGAATCCACCGTGGCGAAGATTCTCCGCCTGGTGGAGGCCTCCGGCGAAAGCAAGGCCAAGGCGGAAAGGTTCATCACCCGTTTTGCCCGGGTGTATACCCCCCTGGTGTGCCTGGCGGCGGTGCTGGTGGCGGTGGTTCCTTCCCTGTTCGATGGGCAGTGGCTGCGCTGGATCCACCAGGCGCTGACCTTCCTGGTTATCTCCTGCCCCTGTGCCCTGGTGATTTCCGTTCCGCTGACCTTCTTCAGCGGCATTGGCGGCGCCAGCCGGAAGGGTATCCTCATCAAGGGCGCCAACCATATGGAGACCCTCTCCCGGCTGAACGCCGTGGTGTTTGACAAAACCGGCACCCTGACCCTGGGCAGCTTTGCCGTAACGAAGGTGGTTCCCGCCCGGGGCACGGAGGCCGACCTGCTGGCGCTGACCGCCCTGGCGGAGGGCAGCTCCACTCACCCCATTGCCCAGTCCGTTGTGAAGGCCTGGGGCGGGGAAATCGACCGCAGCCGCCTGGGGCAGGTGGAGGAAACCGCAGGCCAGGGCCTGACCGCCATGGTGGACGGCATTCAGGTTCACGCCGGCAACCGGAAGCTGATGGCATCCATCGGCATTGATGCACCCCAGGTGACAGAGGCAGGCACCGTCATCCATGTGGCAAAGGGCGGCGTGTACCAGGGCTATCTGCTCATTGCCGACCGGGTGAAGCCCACTGCCGCCCAGGCCATGGCTGAACTGAAGCAGGAGGGTGTGGCCCGGCTGGTGATGCTCACCGGCGACAGGAAAGCCGCCGCCGAGGACATTGCCGCCACGCTGGGCCTGACGGAGGTTCATGCAGAGCTTCTGCCCGGGGACAAGGTATCCCGCCTGGAAGGCATGCTGGGCAGCGGCGCTGTGGCCTTTGTGGGTGACGGCATCAACGATGCGCCGGTGCTCCGCCGGGCGGATGTGGGCATTGCCATGGGCGGCCTGGGCAGCGATGCCGCCATTGAAGCCGCCGATGTGGTGCTGATGGACGATGATCCCATCAAGCTGCCCCGGGCCATCCGCCTGGCCCGGAAGACCATGGGCATTGTGCGGCAGAACATCGCCTTCGCCCTGGGGGTAAAGCTGGCGGTGATGCTGCTGGGCATTCTGGGCACAGCCAACATGTGGATTGCCGTGTTTGCCGATGTGGGCGTGTGCATGCTGGCAATTCTCAACGCCATGCGCGCCATGAAATAAGGAGGAATCTTTCATGTTCTGGGATAAGGTTGCCGGGCTTTACGATGGGTTTATCAAGCTGATGAACAGGGGCGCCTCCGCCCGCCTGCAGGAGGAGGTTGCCTCCCTGCTCGCCCCCGGTGACAGGGTGCTGGAGTGCGCCTGCGGCACGGGGCTGCTCACCGTGGCCATGGCGCCCCGGTGCGCCAGCCTGCTGGCCACGGACTATTCCCCCAAGATGCTGGCAAAGGCCGCCGCCAAGTGCCAGGCCTATGCCAATGTAACCTTTCAGCCGGGGAACATCCTTCATATTGACCAGCCGGACGAATCCTTTGATGTGGTGGTAGCCGCCAATGTGATTCACCTGCTGGATGACCCGGAGAAAGCCTTGCAGGAGCTTTCCCGCGTGTGCCGGCCCGGTGGGCTGGTGGTGATACCCACCTATATCAACCAAACGCCGGACGGAGGCCAGACCCGGCCTGCCCGCCTGCTGGAAAAGCTGGGCATTGGCTTTAAGCGCATCTTCACCGAGGAAAGCTACCGCCGTTTCTTTGCTGAAGCAGGCTATGCTGCCGCCTTCCGCCTGGTGGAAGGCAATATGCCCTGCGACATCGCCATCATCCGCAAGGCATAATTCCCCGCAAGGATTGACTTTTTTCCGCTTGCATGGTACTGTTTTGGTGTAAAAATACTGTTCCTTGCAAGCAGCGTGTGCATGTTTGTTGAAGGGACGAGGCACACCTGCTTGAAAGGAGCTTTTTATTTTGGCTACAGAAGAACTTCTCCCCACATCTTTTGATGAAATGGACCTGTCCGCGGAGGTACTCAAGGCCGTGAAGGACATGGGCTTCACCGCGCCCTCCACCGTTCAGGCCAAGACCATTCCCCTGATGATGTCCGGCGCGGACATCAATGCCATTGCACCCACCGGCACCGGCAAGACCTGCGCCTTCGGCATTCCCATGCTGGAGTACATCTCCCTGAAGGACAGCCGGGTGCAGGAGATCGTTCTGGCACCCACCCGGGAGCTGGCCCTGCAGATCGGCGATGAGCTGACCCGCCTGGCCAAGTTCATCCAGGGTGCCCGCATTGCCGTGCTCTACGGCGGTCAGCCCATCACCAAGCAGCTTAACGCCCTGAAGCGCAAGCCGCAAATCGTCATCGCCACCCCCGGACGGCTGCTGGATCACATGCAGCGGGGGAACATCCGCCTGGATGCCGTGCACACCATGGTGCTGGACGAGGCGGACGAAATGCTGAACATGGGCTTTGTGAAGGATGTGACCAAAATCATCGAGGCCACACCCGGCGACAGGCAGCTGGTGCTGTTCTCCGCCACCACCAACCAGGATGTGCTGACCATCGCCTGGAAATACCAGCACGAGCCGGTGGAGATCACCGTGGAAGCCACCAAGGCCGACAGGCCCCAGATTACCCAATATGTGATCGCCACCGGGCGGGATCAGAAGATCGATCACCTGCTGTACCTACTGGACGCGGATGTGTACCAGCGGATGATGATCTTCTGCAACACTAAGTTTATGACGGACAAGCTCACCTCCCGCCTGAAGAAAGAGGGCTACCAGGCGGAGTGCATCCACGGCGATGTGAAGCAAAGCCAGCGCAACGTGGTGATGAGCGATTTCCGCAAGGGCAAGTTCCCCATCCTTATCGCCACGGATGTAGCCGCCCGCGGCATTGACGTGGACGATGTGGAAGCCGTTATCAATTTCGACCTGCCCGGCGAGAATGAGTATTACCTGCACCGCATCGGCCGCACAGGCCGCGCCCACAAGCACGGCGTCAGCTTCTCCCTGGTCACCTTCCAGGAAAGCGTGCGCATGGACGAGATCCTCAAATACATGATTGCCAAGCCCACACCACTCCACTTTGAGGATGGCGTCCTCCGCCGCGAGGACTCTGTGCCCTTCTTCGAGAACATTTGACCGGAGGCAGGGACGCTGTCCCTGCACCCTGCTTAAGGGATTTCATCCCTTAAGAATCCCTTCCCAGCAGGCGTTTCGTTCGCCGTTTCAGTTGGGGTCACGGCGCACGGAGGGTGCGCCGCGACGCGGTGGAGGAACGCCGGGATATGCAATTTTTGCTGAAATGGGGTGTTTGACGTGTTTCAGTCATTTTTTGCCCAGCAGCCGCTGGCGGAGCTGCTTTGCGTGCCCGATGTGCCCCTTTTTTCCCCGGCTGGCGATGCGGCCTGGAAGGATATTGCGCCGGAGGACAGGCAGGAGCTGCTTGCCCTGGCGGAGAACTACCGCACTCAGCCATACCCCATGCGCCGGGCTACGGATTTCCTGGCCTTTGTACGGGATGGAAGCCGCAAGGCGGATGAAAACCCCTATTTCTTCCGCCGGCGCAAGCTGTGCGCAGCGGCCCTGGGCTATTGCGCTGCCCCCAATCCAGCCGACCTGGATGCGGTGGTGGATGGCCTGTGGTGCATTTGCGAGGAAACCAGCTGGGTCATCAGCGCCCATAATGTCAACCCCATTCCCGGCGCATCCACCAACCGGGATTATCCCCTTCCCGATGCCGAAAGGCCTTATATCGACCTGTTTTCCGGGCAGACGGGCATGATTCTTTCCATTGTATGCAGTCTGCTGGCCCAGCCGCTGGACGGAGTTTCCCCCATGCTGCGCAGCCGGGTACAGCAGGAGATTGACCGCCGCATTCTGACGCCCTTCATGACCACCGATGATTTCTGGTGGATGGGTGTCCGCCGGGCAGACCTGAACAACTGGACGCCCTGGATTGTTTCCAACGTGATGCTTGCAGCCATCCTCCGCCCCCATGCCCAGCTACCCGCCCTGCTGGAGCGTGCCTGCACCATGCTGGACCGCTACCTGGCCTGCGTGCCCCAGGATGGCGGCTGCGACGAGGGCGCCGCCTATTGGAACCTGGCCGGCGGCGCGCTGCTGGATTGCCTGCAGCTGCTGGACTATGCCACCTGCGGCAAGGCGGACTTCTGGCAGGATGAAAAGCTGGGCAGGATCCTCTCCTTCCCGGCTGCAGCCCATGTGGAAGGCCCCTGGTTTGTGAACTTTGCCGATTGTGATGCCCGCCCGTGGCTTTCCGGAGAACGGCTGCAATACGCCGGCGAAAAGCTGGGCGATGCCCGGCTGATGGCCCTGGGCGCCGGCATGCGCGGCACTCTGGCAGACGAGATTGACGATACGCCCCACCTGTCCCGGGTGCTGTACAAGCTGTTTCACCGCCCTCAGCCGGCTGATGCACCGGAGGCCCGGGACGCCTGGCTGCCCGACCTGCAGCTGCGCCTGGTGCGCCGGGCCGGCCTGGTGCTATGCGCCAAGGGCGGTCACAACGGTGAAAGCCACAATCACAACGATGTTGGCTCCTTCATGCTCTACGCCGGCGGCGAACCCTTGCTGGTGGATGCAGGCAACATGGTTTACACCGCCAAAACCTTTTCCAGCCAGCGCTACACCCTGTGGAACACCAGGAGCGCCTATCATAATCTGCCGCTGATTGGCCCATGGGAGCAGCAGCCCGGCCACCAGCACGCCGCCCGGCATGTGGAATGCCTGCCGGATGGCCTGGCCCTGGACATAGCCGCCGCCTACCCTGATGAGGCTGGCATCATCGCCTGCCGGCGCACCCTGCACCTGACGGAGGAAGGCCTGTACCTGCAGGACGGCATTGACCTCCGCCAGCCTCAGGCCGTCACCTGGGTGTTCATGTTCCGCCAGCAGCCCGTGCCGGCCCCGGGATGCCTGACCTCCGCCGGCATGAGCCTTCTTTTCGATCCCGGCCTTTCCGCCGCCGTTGAGGAGCTGCCCATAACTGATCAGCGCATGGCCCGCAGCTTCCCCGGCAGCCTGTGGCGGGTCACCCTCACCGCCGCCCCGGCTGCACAGCACCGGCAGGAGTTCCGCGCCAGGGGCGCTGCCCCTGGACCCCGCTTAAGGGATGAAATCCCTTAAGAATCCCGCCCTTGGGTGTGTTGCGTTCGCCGGTTCAGCTGGGGTCACGGTGCGCGGAGGGCGCACCGCGATGCGGGTGAGCTGCAACAGGTGTGCAGCGTGAACTATATAAAAAACAGTCCGCATTCCGTGGGGGAAGCGGACTCAGCGTGTCAAAAAAAACCTCCGGGAGGTGTCGGAGGGCCCGCAGGCCCTCTGACTTCATTCGTAT
>CAYMOM010000101.1:0-7221 GCA_964391995.1 uncultured Faecalibacterium sp. | reverse complement strand
GATTCTTAAGGGCCTTTCGGCCCTTAAGCGGGGTCCAGGGGCAGCGCCCCTGGCGGGTTTTACATTTTATTCACACAATGAGGACTGAATGATGATATAATAGGAGGGTATTAAGGCGAAAACCATGGAGGCTGCAATGATTGAGCTGAAGCATGTGATAAAGCGCTACGGGGCGACTGTTGCGGTGAATGACTTGTCCTTCCGGGCGCCGGAAGGGCAGGTTGTGGGCCTGCTGGGGCAGAACGGCGCGGGAAAAACCACTACGCTGAACATATTAACCGGGTATTTTCCACCCAATGAGGGCCAGGTGCTGGTGAATGGCATGGACATGCTTCAGCACCCCAGGGCGTGCAAGCGCTGCATTGGCTACCTGCCGGAAAAGCCGCCGCTCTATGATGAAATGACCGTAACCGCCTACCTGTCCTTCGTGTGCGAATTGCGGGAGGTGCAGCGCAGGGCTATTCCCGGGCATGTCCGGGAGATCATGTCCACCTGCGGGCTGACGGAGGTTTCCCAGCGGCTGGTGGGCCACCTGTCCAAGGGCTACCGCCAGCGGGTGGGCGTGGCCCAGGCCCTGTGCGGCAATCCGCCGGTGATTGTATTGGACGAGCCCACTGTGGGCCTTGACCCCAGGCAGGTGGTGGAAATCCGCCAGCTGATACGGGAACTGGGAAAAACACACACGGTGATCTTCTCCTCCCACCTGCTTGCGGAAATACAGCAGCTGTGCCAGCGGGTGATTATCCTGCACAAGGGCAGGCTGATCCGTGAGGCGGACATGAGCGAACTGACCGACACGGGCGATACCGTTCGCCTGCGGGCGTCCATCGCCATGGGTGAAAAGCGGCTGGTGCCGGCCCTTCGGGGCCTTTCCTGCGTGCGCCGGGTGCGGGTGCTGCCCACGCCCCGGGCCTCCGTGACCGAGGTGGAACTGGAGTGCACCGCCGGGGACGACCGGGGCGACCCGCAAACCCAGCTTTTCCGCCTGCTGTGCGGCCTGGATGCTCCCCTGCGCATGCTGGTGCAGCAAAGGGATTCCCTGGAGGAGGTCTTTCTCCGGGCCACGGCGGAATCCGATGAAGCATAAGGAGGAACGCCAACTTGATTTCCGTTTGGAAGCGTGAATTGCAAAGCTATTTCTATACGCCGGTGGGCTATTTGTTCATGGGCGTGTTTCTGGCGCTGTCCTCGGTGATGTTCTATTTGCAGATACTCTCCCAGCGCTCCAGCGATCTGCTGACCTTCATCGGGCAGATCAGCTACCTGTGGATGCTGCTCACCCCGGTTTTAACCATGCGCCTGTTGGCAGAGGAGCGGCAGAAGCGCACCGACCAATTGCTGCTGACCAGCCCGGTATCCCTGCCGGGCATTGTGCTGGGCAAGTACCTTGCGGCGGTAACCGTCATGGTGACCACCGTGCTGCTGACCATGGTGTATGCGCTGATCGTGGCCATTTATGGCCAGGTGTACCCGGGAGAGCTGGCAGTGGGCCTGCTGGGTTTTCTGCTGCAGGGCTGCGCGTTTATCGCCCTGGATCTGTTCATTTCCGGCTGTGCCGGCAATCCTGTCAGCGCGGCTGTGATGGCCTTTGGCGTCAACTTTGCCCTGTGGATTCTGGACATGGTGGAGTCCAGCGTCAGCGCCGCGTGGCTTTCCGATGTGCTGAGCTTCTTCAGCCTGTATGCCAGAAACGAGCCGTTTCTGATGGGGCAATTGTCCTTTGCCAGCATCGGGTATGACCTGTCCTTTGCGGCAGCGTGCCTGATTTTGACCATTCACCTGCTGGACAGCAGGCGCTACAAGGGGGCGCGAGCATGAAGAAAATAGCCTTCTGGAAAAACCCCCGCTTCCGCTATGGCGGGCTGTCCACGCTTATCCTATGCCTGCTGCTGGCGGCGCTGGTTGGCGCCAATGCCCTTTTCGGCACCCTGGAAAAGAAAAACGGCTGGCGGGTGGACTGCTCCTTCAACGGCATTACCACCCAGAGCGAAACCACATTGCAGATCCTTGACCAGCTGCCCTATCCGGTGCATATCTATGCCCTGTTCCCCCGGGGGCAGGAGGACGCGCCACTGATGGAGCTGCTGGACAGGTACGCCGCAGCCTCGCCCCTGGTGACCTGGGAACAGACGGACATCACCCTGAACCCGGGCCTTCTGACCAGGTTCCAGGCCTCCACGGGGGAAACGGAGGTCTCCAACGATTCAATGATTGTCTACTGCCAGGAAACAGACCGCTGGAAGGTGCTTTCCCCGGGGGATTTCGTCAGCCTGAGCCTGGACTATGAGGCCGGCGCATTCACCTATGCCGGCTATACCTACGAAAGCCGCATTACCTCCGCCATCAACTATGTGACCCAGGAGCGCATCCCCCGGGTGCTGATGCTCCAGGGCCACGGGGAGCTGACAGAAGAGGATACCGCCGTGCTGGCAGAGCTGCTGGAGGCCAACAACTTTGAAGTGACCTACTTCTCCTTCACCGATAAGGATGTTACCCCCCAGCCAGACGACCTGGTGGCTATTCTTTCCCCCTTGCGGGATCTGGCGGACCAGGAGCTGGAGCAGCTGACCGGGTTTGCAGCCCAGGGCGGCAGCTTCCTTTTCACCTGCGATTATACCGACCAGATTACCGGCATGCCCAATTATCAGGCGCTGCTGCGCTCCTATGGCTTCCTGCCCATGGACGGCCTGGTGATTGCCTCGGCTGAGGAGCCCAGCACCTATTACAGCGATATGCGCATTGCCCTGATCCCCACCATGCTCTCCACCGAAATCACCTACGACCTGCTGGCCTCCGGGCGGGATACCCTGCTGCTGGTGGGCAGCCGGGCCTTTGAAATGCCGGAGCAGAGCGACAGGAGCCTGGAGGTTTCCACGGTGCTTTCCACCGGCTATAAGGCCTATCTGCGCAACCTTTCCACCGGCGACCTGAACAGCCTGGAGCAAAGCGATGAGGACGAGCTGGGGCCCTTTGCCCTGGCGCTGCAGGCCCGCCGGGTCACCGGGGAAGGAAATATCAGCCGGGCGTTTGCCCTGGGCTGCTCCACCCTGCTGACGGACAGCCAGGTGCACGCCATGACCGACAGCCAGGAGTTCATCCTGCGGGTGGCGGAATTTTTGCTGAATACCGAGCCGACGGATCTGGGCATCATGGCCAAATCCGCTCTGCGCCCGCAGCTGTCGGTGGCGTCCGTCACCCTGGGCAGCCTGCTGCTGGTAGCCTTGCCCATGGCAGTGCTGGCGGCAGCCCTTGTGGTGCTGTGGCCCAGGAGGAACCGATAAATGCTGGATGTGAAGAAGAAAAAGCGCCGCAGCCTGCGCCATGGCCGGGCCTGGCTGGCCCTGGGCGCCGCCGTGCTGGCCCTGGGCGTGGGCCTGGCTGCCCTGGTGGAAAGCCAGCCCGCGCCCCAGATGATGGAGGATGAGCCGGCGGATGCCTCCGGCACGCTGACGGACTATGAAACCAGCCAGATCACCCGCCTGACCATTGCCAGCCGCAGCGGTGACAGCTGGACGCTCCTGCAGGACGCTTCCGGCACCCTGACCCTGGAGGACGCGCCGGAGGTCATCCTTTCTGCAGACAAAACCGCCGCCGTGCTGGACATGGCCAGAAGCCTGACCTATCTGGAAGTGCTGGCGGAGAATGCCGCGGCCTATGACATGGCGGACTTTGGCCTAGACACGCCCCTGCTGTCCCTGAGCGTAACCTATGCCGATGGCGCCTGCTGGACGCTGCACCTGGGGGACACCATCACCCTGGAGAGCAGCAACGCCTATTATATGCTGGTGGAGGGCGACCCCCGCCTGTTCGCCCTGGACAGGGGCAGCGCCGAGGCCATGATGGTGGAACGGGCAGCCCTGTTCCCGGTGGAGCAGCCCGCCCTGCACAAGGCCCGGTTTGACCGGATCACCCTGGAGGACGGAAACGGAACCACCCGGGCGGAATGGGTGCTCCAGGGGGAGATCGGCGGCAACGCCCAGGACAGGTGGCTGCTCACCGCTCCGCTGCAATACCCGGCGGACGGGGAGAGCATCAGCACCCTGCAGGACAACCTGGTCAACCTGCGCCTGGGTGCCTATGTGGGCCAGGCCACCACTGAAAACCTGGCGGCCTGCGGCTTTGATGCACCGCGGCTGACCCTGACTGTGCACCAGGCGGCCGGCTCCATCGGCACCACGGGAGCTGACGGGGTGTACGCCGTGACCGATTGGCCCGAAAGCAGCTTCACCCTCACGGTGGGCGGCATGAAAAGCGACATGGTGGACTATGTGTTGGTGGATGGCTGCATCTACCTGAGCAGCCATTTTGCCCTGGAAGTTTTCATGAACATGGAGCCGCTGACCACCCTGAGCCGCTACACCGTGCCTGTGGCCCTGGGCAACCTGCAATGCCTGACCCTGCGCCAGGGGAAAACGGAGGTGACCTATACACTGACCCGCACCGAGCAGGTGGCGGAAAACAACGACCTGGTTTACGACAGCGACGGCAGCCTGGTGTATGACATCACCTGCGATGAAAACGGCAAGGCCATACCTTATGCCAGCTTTGAATCTGCCTATAACGAGCTGCTGAAGGTGACGGTTTCCGGCTTCCTGCCCGCCGGCTGGCAGGCAACGGAGGCACCCCACACCGCTTTTGTGTTTCAGGCCGTTACCGGGGAATGCTACACCCTGGAGCTGGCCCGCTTTGATGCTCTGCATGATGCGGTGCTGCTGGATGGCAGCGCTGTGTTTTACCTGATCAGGGACGGCATGAGCTTTTCTGTGGAATGAGCGCGGGCGGCGGATTGACAAACCTTTGCCCAAAGTGCTATATTGGGTATAGCAAAAAACGTTTTCAACGGACCGAAAGGATGACGCACCATGAAGCACTGGATCTGCCTGCTGCTTTCCCTGCTGCTGCTGGCCGGGCTGCCCGCCCTGGCTGAAAGCGCCGATGACGGCGTGATGCGCCAGGGCATTTCCTCCCTGGAGCTGACAAGGCTGATGGGCAACGGCACCAACCTGGGCAACACCTTTGAGGCCTGCGACAATGCCGAAGGCTATGTGGAGGGCAAGGCACCCACCGAATACGAAACCATGTGGAGCGCCCCCATCACCACCCAGGAAATGCTGACAGCCATGAAGGCTGCTGGCTTTGACACCATCCGCATTCCTGTGGCCTGGATGACCAATGCCACCACCCTGGCTGCCACGGGGGACTGCACCATCAACCCGGCCTACCTGGCCCGGGTGAAGGAAGTGGTGGACTATGCCCGCAACGCCGGCATGTATGTGATTATCAACGATCACTGGGACGGCGGCTGGTGGGGGATGTTCGGCTCCGAAAGCGCCGAAACCCGCCGGCTGGCCATGGACAGCTACATTGGCATGTGGCAGCAGATTGCTGCCTGCTTTGCCGATTATTCCGATTACGTCATCTTTGAAT
The DNA here is from genome assembly GCA_964391995.1 of uncultured Faecalibacterium sp. GTDB lineage: Bacteria > Bacillota > Clostridia > Christensenellales > Aristaeellaceae > UBA11524. Next base: position 1,794 of record CAYMOM010000101.1, on the reverse strand, counting down.
CCGCCAACGAGGAGCTGGGCGCCCGCTTTGACGAGGATTCGCCCCTGTTCTGCTCTGATTCCGTTGTCACCTACCTGTCTGATGAGGAGCGCTATGCCCTGTGCAACCAGGTCAACCAGGCCTTTGTGGATACCGTCCGGGCCACCGGCGGCAACAATGCCCAGCGCTTTCTGCTGATTGCCGGCTATGGCACCGACATCAACAAGACCTGGGATCCCCGCTTCCAGATGCCCACGGATACGGCGGAGGACAAGCTGCTGCTTTCCGTTCACTTCTACGATCCGTGGAGCTACTGCGGCGCCGCCACCGTGGCGGGTGCCACCGCCTGGGGCACCAAGGGCGACTATGAGTACATGGACAAGCAGTTGGCGAAAATGACCAAGTTCACCAAGCAGGGCATTGGCGTGGTGATTGGCGAATACGGCGCGCTGCCCAGCGGCACCGGCAAGCTGAAGAACAACACCCTGGGCTATCACACCCGCTTCCTTGACCTGTGCGATGCCTACGATTTCACCTCTTGCCTGTGGGACTGCAGCGGTTTCTTTGTCCGGCGGGAGCTGGCCTTCTCCGATGAGGAGCTGGCTGCCCTCTACGCCGGCCGGAATGCCGAAACCGAGGCCGGCCTGGACTATGCCCAGGTGCAGTCCGCCGCCCAGGCCCGCCTGGACGAGGCCTATGCCGCCGCACCGGAAACCTTCCTGGAGGATGCCATCACCGTAACGGACGATACCGCTGTGGCCTGGCTGATGTGGAACGATGGCGGCTGGGCGCTTTCCTACTCCGTGGGCGATGACTACAACCCGGATTCCATCTCCCCCGGCATGAAGGTGACCGATGTGGAAATCACCGGCCCGGGCACCTACACCGTGGGCATTGACTTTACCGGCACCGAGCAGGGGGTTTCCAATTCCGTGGCCTTTGCCGCCATCGGCATCGCCAATGGTGAAAGGCTCTTCCCCAATTACATCATCGATGTGAAGGAAGTGCTGATCAACGGTGAAAAGTACACCCTGAAGGGCCGGGCCTACACCACCAGCGATAATCAGATCACCACCCGGGTGAACCTGTTTAACGAGTGGGTGACCGAGCTGCCTGTGGGCACCGCCCGCATGCACTATGGCAACCTGGCCGGCGCCACCGCCACGCCCATCAACCGCAATGACGGGGTGATTGCCAAGATTGAGAGCATCTACATCACCTTCGAATACGGCCCTCAAAAGACCCGCTAAACCAAACGAAATGCCCGCCTGAGAGAAGAAGCTCAGGCGGGCATTTTCATTGGGCATTATTCATACAGGGGGAAATTCTTCATAAAGGCTTCCACCTGGGCCTTCACATCGGGCACGGCGGCTTCGCCTTCACGGACGATGCGGGCAATCCAGGCGGCTACCTTCTCCATGTCCTGCTCCTTCAGGCCGCGGCTGGTGATGGCGGGCGTGCCCACACGCACACCGCTGGTAACGAAGGGGGAGCGGGTTTCGTTGGGCACGGTGTTTTTGTTCACGGTAATGTTGGCGTCCTCCAGCAGGCCTTCCAGCAGCTTGCCGGTCATGTCCGTGCCGGTAAAGTCCAGCAGGAGCAGGTGATTATCCGTGCCGCCGGACACCATGCGGATACCCTCCTTGCGGAAGGCGTTCTCCAGGGCCTTGGCGTTGAGGATGATCTGATGCTGATAGGCCTTGAATTCCGGCTTCAGCGCCTCGCCAAAGCAGACGGCCTTGGCGGCGATGATGTGCTCTAGCGGGCCGCCCTGGGTGCCGGGGAAAATGGCCTTGTCAATGGCCTTGGCGTACT
>CAYMOM010000100.1:0-7242 GCA_964391995.1 uncultured Faecalibacterium sp. | reverse complement strand
CTTAAGGGCCTTTCGGCCCTTAAGCGGGGTCCAGGGGCAGCGCCCCTGGTCACTCGAAGAGCTGCGATTCCTTCTCCAGGCGCTTCTTTGCGGCGTTCAGGCGGCAGAGAGCGTAGGCCAGCAGCAGGGTTACCGCGCCGCATGCGCCGCCGCCCACCACAGCCGCAGCGTTGTTGCGCGCAATGCCCCCGTTCACACTGTTGATGGCGTTGTACAGGTTCAGCACTGCCAGGGGAATCAGCATCCACATAATACCGCGCAGGTGTTTGATCCTGGTGGCGTTGTCACCCAAGAGCTGAAAGTCGCCCAGTGCCGCCCTCTTGCGGAAGTACACCCACCTCTGCACGCTACCCACATGCTCCGCGCCGGTTTCCTCCACAAAGCTGATGTATGCCTGGCCTTCCTCCGTGCAGGGCGCGTGATCCAACATTTGCAGGCGGATGGTGTACTCCCCGGGCGCGCAGTCCTCAAACTCGTAATTGCAAAAGCCTGCCTGCACCAGCGCCTTACCATGGGCCGCCATGTGGTTCAGCCATTGTTCCTCTTTATCAAAGCTCCATACCCAAAACCATTTGCGAACCTTCGTCCTCATGCTTCCTCCTCCAGCAGGCTGCGCCCATTGCGCACCAGCTCCTGCAAGCGTTCATACTCTCCGTGCAGCACCTGCCGGCCTGCACCTGTGATGCAATACGCCTTCTTCCGGCTGTCGCTCTCCCCTGGCAGCGCGGCAATCCACTCCTTCTCCTGCATGGTGCTGATGGCCCCATACAGCGTGCCTGCCGCCAGGTGCAGCCGCCCGCCGGAGAGCTTCTCCACATTCTGCATGATGCCATAGCCGTGCATGGGCTGCAAAAGGGACAGCAGAATGTAATACACCGCCTCCGTCAAGGCTCCGTTGTTTCCCATAGGCTTCGTTCCTTTCGTCTGCCGATATATCGGTTAACGATATAGATTATATCGCCCGACGATATACTTGTCAATACCCTTGACAAATTTTCTTCCCGTGCTATAATAGCAGCGTAACAGCATCCACCGATGGGGGTGCAGCGCAAAGCTGCTGAGAGAGCACCATGCTCGACCCTTGGAACCTGTGTAGGTAATCCTACCGTAGGGAATCGGAAACACGCAGTGCACGGCGTGGGCCTTATGAAAGGCCGCTCCTGTTTCCCCGCGAACGCTCGCGGGTTTTTCTTTTGGGGATGCGAAAGAAAAAGGAGGTACCCTCATGAATTTTTCTTCCTGGTTTGAAAACGCCTTTGGTGATTTTACCGAGCTGACCTTCTGGGGCTGGCTGCTGCTGGCAGCGCTGCTGGTTGGCGGCGTGCTGATCTACCGCAGCCGCAAAAACAGGGCTGCCAAATCCATCTGGACAACGCAAACCCTGGCCTTGGGCGCCGTGTGCATGGCACTTAGCTCCGTGCTGAGCCTGATCAAGGTGTTCTCCCTGCCCCAGGGCGGCTCCATCACGGCAGCCAGCATGCTGCCCATCATCCTTTTTGCCTATATCTACGGCGCCGGCCCGGGCCTGAGCCTGGGCGCCATTTACGGCGTGCTGCAGTTCATCCTGAAGCCCACGTTCTACTCCCTGCCCCAGATGCTGCTGGATTACCCCATCGCCTTCGGGCTGCTGGGCCTGGCTGGCTTCTTCAGCAAAAGCAGCAGCACCACCCTGGGCCTGACCCTGGGCAGCATTGCCTCCTGCGCAGGCCGGCTGCTGGCCTCCGCCCTGTCCGGCGCTATCTTCTTTGCCGAGTACGCCCCGGAGGGCATGTCCCCCATGCTGTACTCCCTGGGCTACAACGCCGGCTACATGGTGCCCGAGTGCATCATCTGCATCGTTCTCTCCGTTCTCGCCGGCCCCAGGCTGATGGCCCAGCTGCGGAAGGTGCGGTAATGCAGGACAGCCCGGCATGAACATCCTGCCAAACAAGATAAACAAGGGGCGTTTGGCAGGAAACGAGGCCTCCTTTGGCGAATGAGTGAATATTGCCAAAGGAGGTTTTTTCATGCTTGAATGCTGCACCCTGGGGACGGGCGGCGCGCTGCCGCTGCCTGACCGTGCCTTGTCCAGCCTGTATGTGCGGGTGAACGGACGTGCCTTGCTCATCGATTGCGGCGAGGGTACCCAGGTGGGCATTCGGCGTTTGGGCTGGGGGTTCCGCTGCATGGACGGGCTGCTCATCACCCATTTTCACGGCGACCACTGCGGCGGCGTGCCGGGCCTGCTTCTGTCCCTGGACAAGGCGGAGCGCAAGGAACCCTTTCACATCTGGGGGCCTCGCGGGCTGAAGCGGGTTATTGCCGGGCTGCGGGTCATTGCGCCGGCGCTTTCCTTTCCCGTCATCCTCCACGAGCTTTCAGCACCCATGGAGCAGTTCACCCTCATTGGCCTGCACATCACCGCTTTCCCGCTGAACCACGGCATTCCCTGCTATGGCTACCGGCTGCACCTGCCCAGGCAGGGTGCCTTTCAGCCGGAAAAAGCCAGGGCGCTGGGCGTTCCCATAGCCTGCTGGAAGGAGCTGCAGCAGGGCAGATCCGTTGGCGATGTGCGCCCGGAGGACGTGCTTGGTCCGGCCCGGCAAGGGATCACCCTGCTCTACGCCACGGATACCCGCCCCGTTCCGGAAATTGTCCACCACGGTCAGGGTGCCGACCTGATGATTCTTGAGGGCATGTACGGCGACGAAAGCAAACGCCCCCAGGCGCTGAAGAACCACCACATGCTTTTTGCCGAGGCGGCGCAGCTGGCCCATGATGCTGCCGCCCGCCAGCTGGTGCTGACCCACTTCAGCAACTGCATTGATGACCCGGCGGAGTACCTGCCAAACGCCCAGGCCATTTTACCCCAAACCGCAGCCGCCAGCGACGGGCAGTGCTTCACCCTGCATTACCCTGAAAAAAAGTAGCAAAAAGGAGCAGCCTTCTGGTTGCTCCTCGACCGGTTGCTCCTTTTGCATCATATGTTCGGCTCAATGGTGAAGTCCACCTGGGGCAGCGTCTGCATCAGCCGGGAAACAAAGCTGCTCTCCTCCGTCTTGCTTTCCCCCAGCACAATCCGGGTCACACCCCGCTTTTTTGCAAAATCGTAAATGGCGTGGAGGGCATTTGTGTCGTGCAGCATGGTCATTTCCGCACCAACCTCCCCGCTCAGGCGGTACAGGTCATTCAGGGCCTGGCTCACCTCCGGGTTGGTCAGCAGGTTGAACCCACTGCCGGAAACAGCCAGCACCAGCAGCGCGGCATCATGTCGGCGGGCCAGCTCCGCGCCCCGGTGGATCAGCCGCCGGCTGGACTGCTGCCCCGTTGCGCACACCAATACAGTTTCCAAGGGCACCGCTCCTTTCCCGTCATGGCTGCTCACACCACGGTCAGGTCAGCCACCATGCGGTCATGGTAAAGGATGTGCAGCCTTGCGCCCTCATGCAGCTGGGGCAAGGGCCTTTCCGCATCCCAATACAGCATACGCTCAAAGGGGTCGCCATCATCATCTTTTTGCACCAGGTGAAGGGCATAATATTTCACGCCGTCCACCACGGAAACGTCCGCATCGGCGCTGCTGAAGGTGCAGTCCAGCTCCCGCCTGCGGCCATGGAGCGCCTGATCCACAAAGGCCCCATAGCAGCGGATCGGCTTAATGGTCAGGTCGTAGAAGAAAATCAGCAGTACGCCCATGACCAGCGTCAGCCCAACGGTCATTTTCTGGCTGCGGATAACAAGGGAATAAACCAATGCCGCCAGCAGCACCAGGCACACGCCGCCCAGGACATACCAGCGCCTTTTCTGCTGGTTTTTGATAGCTTGAAGCTCACTTTCCGTATACACAGGGTTGCCTCCTTTGGTGTTCATCCGTCTTTATTATGCCCCAAACCAAACCTTTGGTCAAGGCCCGCCGGCACCCATGCGCGCCGCTGATGGGCCGCAAAGCCTTGCAGATCAACCCTTTCCGGAAAGAATGAAGTTTCTGTAAAGGTTTTGGAACCACAAAAAGGCCGCTTTCTGACAAAAAAAGCCGCCCTCCTGTGCGGGGAGAGCGGCTGCTTTGCTTTGATGTGCTATGATGTTCTTTAGATCAGCTCGAGAACGACCATCTCGGCAGCGTCGCCGCGACGGGGTCCCAGCTTGTAGATGCGGGTGTAGCCGCCGGAGCAGTTCTTCTCAGCGTTGCGGGCCTTGTACTTGGGGCCGATCTCGCGGAAGAGCTTCTCCACCACGGGGTGCTTGTTGTCCTTGGTGCGCTCCTTGAACTCTGCCTTGGTCTCGTCGGCCTGCTTCTGCTCCTTCACATCGTAAAGGTAAGCCATCATCAGGCGGCGGGCATGCAGCTTGGAGGGCGCGTCGTTCACCACGTCAATGGTCATGACCTGGCCCTTGTCGTTGTGGGTTTCCTTGGTGGTGGCAATGGTGTTGTCGCATTCCTTGATGGCCAGGGTGATCATCTTATCGGCAATGCGGCGGACTTCCTTCGCCTTGGCTTCGGTGGTCTCAATGCGGCCATACCAGATGAGGTTGGTCACCTGGTTACGCAGCAGAGCCTTGCGCTGGTCAGCAGTGCGACCGAGCTTGCGCTGATGTGCCATGGGAATTTTCCTCCTTCACGGGCTATGCTGAATGGGAGCACGCTCCCGCCCAGCTTGTGTTATTCTTCATTGGGGCGCAGGCCGAGGCCCAGGGCCTCCAGCTTCTGCTCCACTTCCTCCAGGCTCTTGCGGCCCAGGTTGCGAACCTTCATCATGTCTTCCTGGTTGCGCTGCACCAGCTCGGCCACGCTGTTAATGCCAGCGCGCTTCAGGCAGTTGTACGCACGGACGGACAGATCCAGCTCCTCAATGGTCATCTCGAGAACCTTTTCCTTCTTGTCGTCCTCGGGTTGCACCATGCTGACGGGCATCACCTGGTCCGTCAGGGAGACGAACAGGGACAGGTGCTCGGAAAGGATCTTCGCAGCGCCGCTGATGGCCTCCTCGGGCTTCAGGGTGCCGTTGGTCCAAATTTCCAGGGTCAGCCGGTCATAGTCGGTAATCTGGCCCACGCGGGTATCCTCAACGGTGTAATTCACCTTCCGGATGGGGGTGAAAATGCTGTCCATGGGGATCACGCCAATGGGCATGCTGGCATTCTTGTTCTTGTCGGCACTGACATAGCCGCGGCCCTTTTCCAGCATCAGCTGCATCTGCAGGTGAGCATCCTCGTTCAGGGTAGCGATGTGCAGGTCGGGGTTGATGATTTCAACCTCGTCATCCACATTGATGTCGCCCGCCGTCAGCACGCAGGGGCCCTTCACATCAACAACAACCTGCTTGGGGTTGTCGGTATACATTTTCACCGCCAGGCCCTTCAGGTTCAGGATGATTTCAGTCACATCCTCCTTCACGCCGGGAACAGTCGAGAACTCATGCTGCACACCCTCGATGTGTACAGAGGAGACCGCCACGCCAGGAAGGGAGGACAGCAGCACACGGCGCAGGCTGTTGCCCAGGGTGTGACCGAAGCCGCGCTCCAGGGGCTCCACAACAAACTTGCCATAGCAGTTGTTCTGGCCAACCTCCACGCACTCGATGCGTGCCTTTTCGATTTCTACGATCATTTCGTTTACCCTCCTCAATCGGATCCTGGGTGAAGAGCAGTGCTGCGGGCTGGTGGGGTTCCTCCCCCGCCAGCCTCAAGCGCTCTTCATTAACGGGAGTAGAACTCGACGATCATGTTCTCCTGCAGCTGCAGGTCGATGTCCTCGCGTGCAGGCAGGGCAACCACGGTACCGGTCAGGTTGGGGGCGTCGAAGGTGAGCCACTTGGGGGTCACAGCGGTGGTGCCTTCCCGCAGGGCCTTGAACATCTCCAGCTCGGCAGACTTCTGGCGCAGGGTAATCACATCGCCGGTCTTCACGGAATAGGAGGGGATGTCCACCTTCTGGCCATTAACGCGGATGTGGCCATGCACAACGATCTGGCGGGCCATGCGGCGGGTCTTGGCCAGGCCAAGGCGATACACCACATTGTCCAGGCGCTGCTCCAGCAGCTGGAGCATGTTGTCGCCGGTAATGCCCTTCATGTTGGCAGCCTTGAGGTAGTACTTGTGGAACTGCTTCTCCAGGATGCCGTAAACAAACTTAACCTTCTGCTTTTCCTTCAGCTGGGCGCCGTATTCGGATACCTTCTTACGACGGTTGCCGCCGGGATTGCGGTTAGACTTCTTATTGCCATAGCCCATCGTAGCCGGGGAGATATCGAAAGCCCGGCACTTCTTGGCGATCGGCTGCTTGTTGATTGCCATTGTTCTAAGTCCTCCTTCGTTACCTTACACGCGACGGCGCTTGGGCGGACGGCAGCCATTGTGGGGGATGGGCGTCACGTCCTTGATCATGTTCACATCCAGACCTGCAGCCTGCAGGGCGCGGATGGCAGCCTCACGGCCGGAGCCGGGGCCCTTCACATACACTTCAACGGTCTTCAGGCCGTACTCCATGGCGGCCTTGGCGGCGGTTTCAGCAGCCATCTGGGCAGCGAAGGGGGTAGACTTCTTGCTGCCGCGGAAGCCCAGGCCGCCGGCGGAGGCCCAGGACAGGGCGTTGCCCTGCGTGTCGGTGATGGTCACGATGGTGTTGTTAAAAGAAGAACTGATGTGGGCGGCGCCGCGCTCGACCAGCTTACGCTCCTTGCGCTTACGCACGACCTTCTTAAGCTTCTGCTTGGGTGCCATTGATTTTCCCTCCGATTTTTCATTCGGTCAGCCGGTGCAAGGATTACTTGCCGGCCTTCTTCTTGCCAGCAATGGTCTTCTTGGGACCCTTGCGGGTACGAGCATTCTGCTTGGTGTTCTGACCACGAACGGGCAGGCCGCGACGGTGACGCACACCACGATAGCAGCCGATTTCCATCAGCCGCTTGATGTTCAGGGACACTTCACGGCGAAGGTCGCCTTCCACCTTCAGGTTGTGCTCGATGTAGTCACGCAGCTTGCTGATCTCGTTCTCGGAGAGATCCTTCACTCGGGTGTCGGGGTTGATGCCGACTTCCTCGAGCATCTTCTGAGAGGTCGTCAGACCAATACCGTAGATATAGGTCAGGCCGATCTCAACGCGCTTTTCTCTGGGCAGGTCTACGCCCGCAATGCGTGCCATGGATTGAATACACCTCCAAATTGTGCTTTGGCCTATTGGCCGGGGTACGGAAGACGCAGGCTTTTCACAATCCCGTGGGAGCAACCCACCCCCGGGGATTTGTCCCGGCCTGCAACCTTGTT
>CAYMOM010000099.1:0-7276 GCA_964391995.1 uncultured Faecalibacterium sp. | reverse complement strand
CAGTGGCTGCCCCAGGGCCAGCCCAGGGCCGTGATTCAGCTGGTACACGGCATGGCCGAGCATATCGACAGGTACGATGCCGCCGCCCGGGCCTTTGCCGATGCAGGCTTTGCAGTGGTGGGCCACACCCACCTGGGCCACGGGCCCAAGGCGGAGATTCAAGGCTGGTTTGCCGGGAAGGACGGCTGGCAGTGCCTGATTAACGATGTGCACCGCCTGCGCCAGCAGACCCAGCAGCAGTTCCCCGGTGTGCCGTATTTCATTCTGGGGCACTCCATGGGCAGCTTTGTCACCCGGTGCTACATCATGCAGCACGGCGATGGCCTGGCCGGGGTGATTCTCTCCGGCACGGGGTTCTTTGCCAAGCCTGTGGCACTGGCGGGCCTGGCGGTTGCCAACCTGGTGTGCCTTTTCGGCGGGGAAAAGAAGCCCAGCAACCTGATTGACCGCATTGCCTTTGGCTCCGGCGGCAAGGACTGGCTGACCCGAGATGAAGCCATCGTGGCGGATTACCTGGCAGACCCCTACTGCGGCTTTGTGTTCACCGGCGGCGCGTACCGGGATTTCTTCACCGGGCTGAACAGCCTGAGCCGCATCCATGATGTACCGGCAGACCTGCCCATCTACTTCTTCTCCGGGGATGCCGACCCGGTGGGCAAGGGTGACGGGGTGAACAAGTCCGCCCGTCAGCTGCGCCAGGCCGGCGTGAAACAGGTGGAGGTAAAGCTCTACCATGAGGGCCGGCACGAAATGCTGAACGAAGTGAACCGCCAGGAAGTCTGCCAGGACGTGATTGCCTGGGTGGAAAAGCATATATAATAAGAACCCTGCATACCATCCCACAGGAGGTGGGCGTATGCAGGGTTTTTCCGCAAAAAGGCTGACGGCGCTGGTGGCGGTGGTGCTCCTGCTGGGTGCGTGGGCGGTGGCTGTGGCCTTTCAGCGGGAGCTGTCCGCCCCGGTGGAGGCGGCGGCCTTGCCGCTGGCAGGCTGGCGCATTCTGGTGGATCCGGGCCATGGGGGCTATGACGGCGGCGCCAGGGCCCGGGACAGCGGCGTGTGGGAGAAGGCCATCAACCTGGCTGTCGCCAAACAGGTGGAGAAAAGCCTTGCAGCCCGGGGCGCGGCGGTATTCATGACCCGCACGGAGGATGAAGATTTGTGCACCAATGACCGGCCTGCCAACAAAACCATGAAGCGGGAGGACATGGAGAACCGGGTAGCCTTAGCGGTGGAGGCCAAAGCGGACATGGTGCTGTCCATCCACATGAACGAATACCGCCAGCGCAGCCAGTCCGGGCCCCAGGTGTTCTACCGCCAGGGGTGCGACAGCGGCCGCCTGCTGGCAGGTGCCATGCAGGAGGCGCTCATCGCCGCCCTGTCCCCAAAGAAGGAGCGCAGCGCCATGGCGGGGGATTACTTCATCCTGCAATTGGACGTGCCCTCGGTGCTCATCGAGTGCGGCTTCCTTTCCAACTCGGAGGAGGAAAAGCTGTTGCTGACGGAGTGCTATCAGGCCCGGCTGGGCCAGGCCATTGCGGATGGGGTGGAAAGCTATGCAGCGCTTACGGCTGCACATAGCAGCAGGTGAGGAATTCCCCGTCCCGCTTGCTTTCCGGCTTGTACAGGTATCCGGCCTGGAAGGCCAGCAGCTCCGTGGCAAAGCCCACATCGTAAATGGCCTGGAAAACATCGTGCTGGGACAGATGCTGCAGGTGGGCAGGCAGCGCGGCGGCGCTCATGGGGCGGAGATCCTCCAGCATGGCCTGCATGGCGGGCTGCAGCGCCTGGGCCAGGGGAGCGAAAACCTCCTGCCGCAGCCTTTCGTATTGCTCATGGGTGAAAACGACGAAGCTGGGCCGGGCCTTGCCGCTTTCCATGACGATGAAGCCTTCCTCCGCCAGGGTCGCCAGGTCGCAGCGCTCCTCCTCCGTCACGCAGCTCAGGTCGAAGCCATTGGCGATGAGCTTCTCCAGCAGCTTCCGCAGGGTTAGCCATTCGGGCGTCCAGGCATCCATCAGGTGCTCGATGCCGCTCTGACCGAAATTGTACAGGCCAAACCAGTAAAAGCCTCTGTCGTTCATGGCGCCGTTGTACGCCCAGTCTGCCCGCAGGTCGTTCTCAATGGGCGCGGTGCTGTCGAACCCCAGGGGCCAGTAGCGCCCGCCATCCGGGCGGAAGGGCGGAGCATCAGGCCTTTTTACGGGCAGGGGCAGGTGACGGGTGAAGTGGTAGATCAGCAGCCACAGCAGCTTGTTCATGGGCCTGTCGCAGCCAATGAACCCAATGCTGCGGATGGCGTCCTCCTTCTCCAGCATGTAGCGGACAATGCGCAGGGATACCTGCTCCTGGTTCTTTTTGAAAACGCCGATGACATCGCTTTCGTACTGCCTGTCGTGAATGGTGAAGGCGGTGAAGTACTTCCCCTTTTCCTCGGTAACAAACTCCTGCTCCTTCAGCCATTGCAGGTCGTGCTCCACATAGGCGGCGGCAACGCCCAGCCCGGCGGAAATCTCCGGCACGGTGTGCCCCTGGCGGTAGCAGTACAGGAGAATATTCTGCATCAGCAGGTTTTTATTGATGGTCATGGTAGCCACATTGGGCGCGGACTGACCGTTGATGCCCATGTGCAGCGTGCTGGGGCGATAGACATATTCCTTTTGTTCCATGGTGTGATGCTCCTCTCTCAGCTTGCGGCGGGTGTCGAACAGGTGCCAGCGGACGGCAGCCACGGTGGTGTTCAGCCTTTGGGCAATATCCTGCTGGGGCAGCTGATCCACATAGTAGAGGATCATGATTTCCCGCTGGGTGCGGCTCAGCCGGGTAATCCGCCGGTGCAGCCAGCCGCTGAGCTGGGCGCGCTCCTCCTGCAGGGCAATTTCCTCGGCAAAGTCCGCCTGGGCCTCCGCTGGGTCCAGGGGAATATCCCCCGGTTTCTTGTCACGCAGGCTTTTGCACCAGACAAACTTGGCAATCCGCCACAGCAGGTGCTCCGGCTGCAATACCTGGCTTTCCCGCCGCAGGGTGGTAAAGAATTGCAACCAGACCTCCTGGGCCAGCTCCTCCGCCTTGTCCCACTGCCCGCATTTGTGCCAGGCCCACTTCAAAAGGGACAGGGTGTTTTTCTCCACAAAGACAGTCCATTGGGGTTCCATCCGCTTCACCTCCTCTCGCTTTGCATCACATCGGCCAATGTGCTTTTACCCTGATAGTACCGCCCATGGCGCGGGCATTAGGGTGCTTTTCAAAAAAAGTATACCGGAAACGATGCCGGGCCGTCAAGGGCCGCAAATCCTTGCAATTCCTTGCTTGACAAGGCCTGCAGCGGTTGCTATAATGGTTGGGCGTCGGTGGAAGGATCGTTGTGCTGGGGCACATCGGGTGTGGCAAGCCTGATGGGTACCAGTCTTTTTTCAAGTATGGACTTTTTATGAGGTGATTCACGATGATTAAGGAAGCATTCGCTCAGTAAGACTGACGAAAAGAATAGAAGAAACCTTTGCGATTGCATGTTTGGAACCGCTGTTTTTTGTGCAGCAAAAAAGGAGATTATATGGAACAGCAGCATACCCCTGTGAAGAAGGCGGCGCTGATCTGGCGCTTCCTGGAGGGGAGCAAGTGGATGTTCACCCTGAGCATCCTTCTGGCCGTGCCCATGGCGCTGGCTGATATGGTTATACCCCAAATTATCCGCGCGGCGGTGGACAACGCCATCGGCGGCAATGAGCCAACCTTTGGCCCAACGGTGATGAAGCTGGTGAACGCCGTGGGCGGCTTTGAGTACCTGGGACGGAACCTGTGGATCCTGGCACTGGCGGTGATGGCCATGGCACTGGTGAAGGTGCTTTCCCAGTATGGCAACCTGATAACCAACACCCGTGCCTCCGAAACCATGGTGAAAACCATGCGGGACATGCTCTACACCCACATTGAGCATCTGCCCTTTTCCTGGCACATGAAAAACCACACCGGCGATATTATCCAGCGCTGCACCTCGGACATTGAAACCACAAGGAACTTTGTGGCTGGCCAGCTGACGGGCCTTTTGCGCATTGTGATTCTGGTGGTGATCTCCGTGGCGTTCATGTTCTCCATGAATGTGAAGCTGGCGGTTATCGCCATGATTCCGCTGCCCGTTATTCTGTGGTATTCCCTTTCCTTCCACAGCAAAATTGAGCAAGGCTTCAAAAAGGCTGACGAAAGCGAAGGCCGCCTGTCCGCCATGGCCCAGGAAAACCTGACGGGCGTGCGGGTGGTGCGTGCCTTTGGACGGGAGAAGTACGAGCGGGAGCGCTTTGAAAAGCACAATGAGGAATACACCGGCCTGTGGGTGCGCCTGGCGAAGGTCATGAGCCGCTTCTGGAGCACTTCGGACATTCTCAGCGGCCTGCAGATCATGCTGGTGGTGGTCTTTGGCGTGGTGTTCTGCCTGAATGATGAAATCACCTCCGGCGAATACATTGCCTTTATCTCCTACAATTCTCAGCTGATCTGGCCTGTGCGCCAGCTGGGCCGTATGATTTCCGAGATGAGCAAGGCCGGCGTGGCGGTGGACCGCATTGGGTACATCATCAATTCCCCTGTAGAGCAGGACAAGGAAAACGCCATCGAACCTGACCTGACCGGGGACATTGCCTTCGAGCATGTGAACTTTGCCTACGAGGGCTGCCCGCAGATGCTCCACGACATCAGCTTCACCATGAAGGCCGGCACCACCCTGGGCATTCTGGGTGGCACCGGCAGCGGCAAATCCACCCTGATGCTTCTGCTGGACAGGCTCTACGACCTGCCCGAAGGCTGCGGACGCATCACCATTGGCGGTGTGGACACTGCGGATATGAAGCGCGAGCACCTGCGCCGGGGCATTGGCATTGTGCTGCAGGAGCCTTTCCTGTTCTCCCGCACGCTGAAGGAAAACCTGTCCATCACCGATGATAAGCTCACCCTGACGGACATCCGCGAGGCCGCCCGGGCCGCCTGCCTGGACGATACCATTGAGGGCTTCTCCAAGGGCTATGACACCTTTGTGGGCGAGCGCGGCGTGACCCTTTCCGGCGGACAGAAGCAACGGGCCGCCATTGCCCGCATGCTGACCCAGCATACCCCCATCATGATTTTTGACGATTCCCTTTCCGCTGTGGACGCCCAGACCGATGCGAACATCCGCAAGGCCCTGGAGCAGCGCTTTGGCAGCGCTAGCATCATCCTGATTTCCCACCGCATCACCACCCTGAGCAAGGCGGATCAGGTGATTGTGCTGGACCACGGGCGCATTGCGGAAATGGGCACACCCAAGCAGCTGGAAAAGGCCGGCGGTCTTTACCAGCGCATATACGAAATTCAGTCCCTGTCCCAAGAGGAGGTGCAGGCATGAAGAACGCCACTGAACAGCGCACCTTGCCCTTCTTCGGCATTGGCAAGGTGCTGCCCTATTTGAAAAAATTCCGAAAAATGATGGTGACCATGGTGGTCTGCGGCCTGGCCGGCACAGGCATCGACCTGCTGACGCCCCAGTTTCAGCGGTATGCGCTGAACCATTTCATTGCCGAAAACACCCTGGACACCCTGCCCCTGTTTATCATCCTGTATGCGGCAAGCATTGTTCTCTGCGGCGTGGTGAACTACATTTCCTGTACCTACGCCATGAAAACCGAGGTCAGCGTGAACCGCGACCTGCGCAATGCAGCCTTCAACCACCTGCAAACCCTGTCCTTTTCCTACTTCAACCAGAACAGCGTGGGGTACATCCACGCCCGGGTCATCAGCGATACCTCCCGCATAGGCTCCCTGGTGTCCTGGACGCTGATGGACACCGTGTGGCACATGTCCTACCTGGTGGGCGCGGTGGTGGTAATGCTGCTGGTGAACGCCCGCCTGGCGCTGATGGTCATGGCGATTCTGCCGCTGATTGTGCTTCTGTTCTCCCTGTTTCAGGGGAAGCTGGTGCGCATCAACCGGGAAGTTCGTGAACTGAACTCCCAGATTACCAGCGACTTCAACGAGGGCATTTCCGGCGCGAAGACCATCAAATCCCTGGTGATTGAGGACAAGATGGTGAATGACTTTGTGGCGGACACCAGCGCCATGCGGAAAAAATCCACCAAGGTGGCCCACCTGCGGGGCCTGTTCTCCGCCACGCTGAACATTGCCTCCTCTGCGGCGCTGGCTATTGTGCTGTGGCAGGGCGGCTACATTGCCGCCAGCGAGGTGGGTACCTTCTCCATGTTCATGTCCTACGCCCAGGGCATGATGGAGCCTGTTCGCTGGATCATCGACGCCATTTCCGATTTGATTACCACCCAGGTGAACATCGAGCGCTTCTCCCGGCTGATGGAAACTCAGTCCGATGTGGCGGACAGCCCGGAGGTGATTGAGAAGTACGGCGATGCCTTCAACCCCAGGCAGGAAAACTGGGAACCCATCAAGGGCGATATTGAGTTTAAGAATGTGGACTTCAAGTACCCGGACGGCGATGAATATGTGCTGGAAAACTTCAATTTGAAGATTCCCTTCGGCTCCAACATCGCCATTGTGGGCGAAACCGGCGCTGGAAAATCCACCCTGGTGAACCTGGTATGCCGCTTCTTCGAGCCCACACGTGGTCAAGTGCTGATTGACGGCCGGGACGCCCGGGAGCGTTCCCAGCTGTGGCTGCACTCCGCCATTGGCTATGTGCTGCAAACGCCCCATCTGTTCTCCGGCACCGTGCGGGAAAACCTGCTCTACGGCAATCCCCATGCCACGGAGGAGCAGATCCGCCAGGCGCTGGAGCTGGTCAGCGCCACCGAGGTAGTAGCCAAGATGGAAAAAGGCCTGGACAGCGATGTGGGCGAGGGCGGCGACATGCTCTCCACCGGTGAAAAGCAGCTGATTTCCTTCGCCCGGGCCATTCTGGCTGACCCGCGCATTCTTGTGCTGGACGAGGCCACCGCCTCCGTGGATACCCTGACGGAGCAGAAAATTCAAGCCGCCATTGATACCATCATCAAGGGCCGCACCTCCCTGGTGATTGCCCACCGGCTGAGCACCGTGAAGAATGCCGACCTGATCCTTGTGGTGCAGGACGGCAAGATCATCGAGCGCGGGCGCCACGAGGAACTTCTCCGCGCCCGGGGACACTATTACAACCTGTATACCCGCCAGTACGAGGACGAGGCCATTTCCAACGCCTTCTCCGCCGGGTAAAAAAATGGGCCGCGCTTCCCAATGGGGGGAGCGCGGCTCAGCCCACCCACAAACCCTCGCCAGCGCAATGTCTGGCGAGATTTTTTGTGCA
>CAYMOM010000098.1:0-7320 GCA_964391995.1 uncultured Faecalibacterium sp. | reverse complement strand
TGACGGAGGCCATCCGCCGCATCGCCGCTGCCGACCGCAGCTTTGCGCCCCTGGGTTGGGGTGACATGCAGGGATATGCCGCGCTAACCGGCACCCTGCTGCCCGGTGAAACCGGCGACCTGTGCCGCCAGTGGCTGGTGGACGCTGCGGAAGGATTGCTGCGCCGCCTGAACCCCTATGGCATCGCCATGACCGATCGCCTGCCCTGGGGCAGCAACATGAGCATTGCCAACCACGGCATGCTGCTGTGCGCCGCCCATGACCTGACGGGGGAGGAGCGCTTCCGCCTGGCTGCGGAAAGGCAGCTCCACTACCTGCTGGGCGTGAACCCGGTGGATTACTGCTATGTATCCTGCTTTGGCGCCAACCCCATGCTGCACCCGCACCACCGGCCCAGCGAAGCCACAGGCGTGTGCGTGCCGGGCCTGCTTTCCGGCGGCGCTGCCAGCGGGTTATACGACGCCGTGGCCCGGGAAAAGCTGCAGGGTCAGCCGGCAGGCAAGTGCTTTGTGGACGATGCCGGCAGCTACTCCACCAACGAAATTTGCATCTACTGGAATTCACCCATGGTGGCGCTGCTGGCGGCACTGGGGAGGTAAGCCATGCTGTACCTGCTGGATGAGCCGGAAAACAGCCTGTCCCCTGCCCGCCAGCCGCCCCCGTTTGCACCAGGCGCTGGACGGAGCTGCCCGCCGTCCGGGCCTATCACGACTTTTTTCAGCGGCATTCAGCCGCCTTTGAAGCAGAACCATCCTGACCGCTTACTTCATAAACACAAACTTCTCCAGCTGGATCAGCTCCCGGTCATGCAGGCCCCAGGACATCTGGGTGCGCACATCGTCAAAGACGAAGTACAGCGCATGCCGCCCGGTGATGCAGGGCATTTCCATGCGCAAAAGCTCGCATTCCCCGTCAAAGGCAGCTTCACCCAAGCAGGCGCCGTTTTCCGGGTCATCCAGCATCACGCGGAGGATGCCTTCCTCCCCGGTGGAGCGCAGCTGCAAGGCCAGCTCCATGGAGGTGGCGGAATCATCCTGGCCGAAGTCGAAATACTTGTAGCCCACCACGCTGCCTTTGCGGATGCCCGCCACCAGGGTGCGCAAGGGATTCAGGTATTTGATCATGCCGCCCTTCAGCACGCAGCAGCGATGGGCCTCCGTGGGTTCATAGGGGTTCAGTGCCTCCTGAAAGCCCAGGGAGGTCATTTCCACCTGGGGAATGCTGCCATCCGGCAGGATGGTGATCCGCTCCGCACACGCCTGGCGGGAGAACACCGTATCATTGGTGGTGCGGTGGTAGAAGATATACCACTGATCTCCAATTTTGCAAATGGAACCATGGTCGTTGCCGCCAGGGTAGTCCACGCCATTGTCCACAATGGTGCCCCCATAGGTGAACGGCCCCGTGGGGGATTTGCTGGTGGCGTACACCAGCTGGCTTCCACGGCGGGGAGAATAGATGAGGTAGTAGGTATCCCCAATCTTCCGGGGGGAGCAGGCCTCGAAGAAGGCAAAGGGCTCCTCCTTGGGAATAATGTCCGTCCGGTAGGTTTCCGGCAGCACGGTGTGCATGTCCGCCGGGTCTACCTGCACCACATAGCTCCACTCGTATCCGCAGTAGACGTACACCTTGCCATCGTCATCCACCAGCACGCCCGGGTCTACAAACACGCCATTGTTGCAGAAGTCTTTGGGCAGGCTGGCCTTTTCGTCATAGCGGTAGGTGCCCAGCAGCCTGAAGGGCCCTTCCGGCCTGTCGCTGACAGCCACGCAGCCTTTGCCGTAGAAAAGGTACACATACAGGTAATACTTCCCGTCCTTCTCCACCACATCCGGGGCATAGCACATGCCCTTTTCGTACCAGGTCACGTCGGCAGGGTGGTCGCTATCCGCCTGGGCGTGGAAGCAATCCCCGTGGCAGGTCCAGTGGTTCAGGTCATTCACCGGGGCCGACCAGACCTTCAGCCGGATGTCGCAGAAGTCCCCGGAGCGGGGCCTGTCGTGAGAGCCGTAGAGATACACCCTGTCGCCAAAGACGCGGGGTTCACCATCGGGAATGTGTTCCCACAGGGGTAAAATGGGGTTTGCCATGGGCAGCGCCTCTTTCATTTTTTTGATTTGTTTCATTATACCAGAAAAGCACGCCGGCTGTCATCATCCATTTCTGCCGGCTGCTCCTGCAAAAAAGCCGGCAGAAACCCACCAAAAATGCAATATTTGCAATTCGTCCTTGCAAAATGCCGCTGTATCCCTTATAATGGGGCGGTGCCTTTTTATATTGGTATGAATCCCTTTTGAAGTTGGTGAACACCATGCAGGATATGCAGGATATGATCGACCGGCTGAACCAGTCCGGCAGAAAGCTGAGCAAAGGCCACAGGAAGATTGCCCAATACATTGTTGAGCACTACGACAAGGCCGTATTCATGACGGCCTGCCGCCTGGGCGAAAGCGTTGGCGTAAGCGAATCCACCGTGGTGCGCTTTGCCGCCGCCATGGGCTATGAGGGCTACCCCCAGCTGCAGCGCTCCCTGCAGGAGCTGGTCAGCCACCGGCTGACAGCCAACCAGCGCTTTGAAATGGCCACGGATATCGACCCCAAGGCCGCGCTGCCCTTTGTGCTGAAAAGCGACATGCAAAACCTGCGGGCCACCCTGGAGGGCATGGATACCGATACCTTTCAGAACGTGGTGCAGCGGCTGCTTTCCGCCAAGGCCATTTATGTGATGGGCCTGCGCTCCGCCGCACCCCTGGCCCAGTTTATGGGCTACTACCTGAACTACATTTTCGATGATGTGCACCTGGTTTCCAGCGGTGCAACGGACGTGTTTGAGGAAATATCCAAGCTGAACGAAAACGATGTGCTGGTGGGCATCAGCTTTCCCCGTTACTCCACCCGCACCCTGGAGGCCATGCGCTTTGCCAAGCGCTTTGGCGCCCAGGTGGTGGCCATTACCGATGGCCCCATGTCCCCCCTGACCAGCATTGCCGATGCCACCCTCACCGCCCGGACGGACATGGCCTCCTTTGTGGATTCCCTGGCGGCGCCCCTGAGCGTCATCAACGCGCTGCTGGTGGCCCTGGGCCTCCACCGGAAGGAAGCGCTGACGGAGCACTTCCGCAAGCTGGAAACCATCTGGGATACCTACGAGGTGTATCTGGAGGAAGAGGGCAGGCATGGGTAAGATCATTGTGATTGGCGGCGGCGCCGGCGGCATGATGGCTGCGCTGCTCGCTGCCCGCAGCGGTGCGCAGGTCACGCTGATCGAGCGCAACGAGAAGCTGGGCAAAAAGGTGTACATCACCGGCAAAGGCCGCTGCAATGTCACCAACGACTGCACCCTGGACGAGTTTTTGCAGCAAGTGCCCCGGAATCCCCGCTTCCTGTACAGCGCGCTGTCCTTCTTCTCCCCCCAGGATATGATGACGCTGCTGGAAAGCGCCGGCTGCCCGGTGGTGGTGCAGCGCGGGCGGCGGGTTTTCCCCCAAACGGAAAAGGCCAGCGATGTAAACCGCACCCTGGCCCGGCTGCTGGCCCGGCAAGGGGTGAACATCCTGCTGAACACCCGGGTGCAGGCCCTGCACATGCAGGACGGGCATGCCGCCGGCGTGGTGCTGCAAAGCGGTCAGGTACTGCCGGCGGATGGGGTCATCCTGGCCACTGGCGGCAAGAGCTACCCCATGACCGGCTCCACCGGGGACGGATACACCCTGGCGGAAAGCGCGGGCCACAGCATTCAGCCGGTGAAAGGCGTGCTCAGCGCCATGGAAACCGCGGAGGACTGGCCCTGCCAGCTCCAGGGGCTTTCCCTGAAAAACGTGAGCCTGACCCTGAAAAAGGGCAAGAAAACCCTGTACAGCGAGCTGGGCGAGATGCTCTTCACCCACTTCGGCATTTCCGGCCCCCTGACACTGACCATGAGCTGCCACCTGCCGGAGGAGCTTTCCCAGGCCAGCGTAACCCTGAACCTGAAACCGGGCCTTAGCGCCCAGCAGCTGGATGCACGGCTCCAGCGGGACTTGAGTGAAAACAGCCGCAAGCAGCTGCGGAGCATCATACCGGGCCTGCTGCCCGGCAAGCTGGCGGAAATCTTCCCCGGCCTGTGCGGGGTGGACGGCAGCAAGCAGTGCTGCCAGCTGACCCGAGCCGAGCGGGAAAGCCTGTGTGCCCATATGCAGGCACTGCCCATCACACTGCGCCGCCCGGCTCCCCTGGAGGAGGCCATTGTTACCCGTGGCGGCGTGACCGTGAAGGAGATCGACCCCGCCACCATGGAAAGCAAGCTGCTGCCCGGCCTGTATTTCGCCGGCGAGGTGATGGACGTGGATGCCCACACCGGCGGCTATAACCTGCAGATTGCCTGGTCCACCGGCGCCCTGGCAGGCCACTCCGCCGGAGAGAATAAAGGAGATTACTGATGCAATACATTATCATTGACCTGGAATGGAACCAGCCCATGTCCTACGAAAGCGCCGTTTACAAGCAGGTGGGCGACAGGCTGATTTTCGAGATGATCCAAATCGGCGCGGTAAAGCTGGATGAAAAGCTGAACGTGGTGGACAGCATTTCCATCCCTATCCGCCCGGTGCACTATGTGAAGATTCACCCCCGCATCCGCAAAATGACCCACCTGGGCCAGGAGGAGCTGGCGGACGCGCTGACCTTCCTGCCGGCCATGGAGCAGTTTGCCGCCTGGTGCGGGGAGGACTACACCCTGCTGACCTGGGGCTGCGACGATGTGAGCGTTTTGAAGCAGAACATGGATTTCTTCGACTGCCAGGTGCAGCTGCCGCCCCTGTGTGATATTCAGCGCCTGTTCAGCGATGTGTACAAGTGCAAGGACCGCAAAGGCCTGAAGGCCGCCATGGACATGCTGGAAATTGAGCCGGACGAGAACCGCTCCTTCCACAACGCACTGAACGATGCCTATTACACCGCCCTGGTGTTTGCCAGAATGCCCGACCCCGCCGCCGTGCTGAAGTATCCCCAGCAGCCCAGGCAGCTGATTCACGCCCAGCACCGCAGCCGTCGCAGGATGAAAGGCGATACCTACGACAGCCTGGCCGCGGCCCTCAGCAGCGAGGAGGCCCAGCAGCCCCGCTGCCCCGTGTGCGGCAAGCGCACACCCCTGGAGGACGCCTATGTGAAGCAGTGTGCCGATAAGTACATTGCCCTGAGCAAGTGCCCCCATCACGGCCCGCTGATGATCCGCCTGCACTTCCGCCCCACAGCGGACGGGAAAAGGGAAATGGGCATCACCATTTCCAAGGCCACAGCCATGAACAGGGCCTATGTGCACACCAAAAAGCTGCAGGTGCAGGAGCGTGAAGCCCTTTACCTGGCCCAGCATGGCTCCCTGCCCGACCCGGAGCAGGAGCTGATGGAAGCCGACCGCACCAGCATGCCTTTTGACGACTGACCCCTGCCAAGGAGGTATCATCCATGACCGTCATGCAGCGCCTGCAGCCTACCGGCAGGCACACCCTGGCTGCCCTGTGCGGCGGGCAGGTGGTGGAGCTGAACGATGCCACTCCCCCTGGAACCATGCTGCCCCTGACCCTGAAGGACGATGAGGGACGCCGCATATACGAGCGTTCGCTGCGGTTTGTGCTGCTGCTGGCGCTGCGGCGCCTGTTTCCCGGGCGGCAGGTGCGCATTGAGTACTCCATTGGTCACGGGGTATTTGTCCGCCTGCCCGGGCTGTCCCTGACGGAGGATGACCTGGAGCACATTCGGCAGCAGATGCAGGCGATCATCGCCGCCGACCTGCCCTTTGAGAAGAAAACCTGGGCCTTGCAGGATGCCATCCGCTATTTTCAGGATGAAGGCCAGCCAGACAAGGTGGCCCTTCTGAACTGCCGGCCCTATGACTATTTCACCATGTACCGCTGCGGCGATATGTGGGAGTATTTCTACGGTGCCATGGCGCCCTCCACCGGGTATGTGCCGGTGTTTGGCCTGTACCCCCACCAGGGTGGCCTGGTGCTGATGCTCCCCACCGCCCAGTCCCCTGATGTGCCCGCGGCCTATATCCACCGGCCCAAGCACCTGCAGGTCTTCAGCCAAAGCGCCCGCTGGTGCGAAATTCTGGGCGTGCTGAACGCCGCGGATGTTACCACCCTGGCCCGGGAGAAGCGCATGCGGGCCTTCATCCGGGTCAATGAAGCCCTGCACGACAAGGCCATTGCCGCCATTGCGGACAGCATTGTTCAGGGCGGCAAGCGCATTGTGCTGGTGGCCGGGCCTTCCTCCAGCGGAAAGACCACCTTCGCCGGCCGGCTTGGCATTCACCTGCAGGTGCTGGGCTGCCACACCCGGCTCATCAGCCTGGACAACTACTACCGCAACCGCTGCGATTTGCCTCTCCAGCCCGATGGCACCTACGACCTGGAGGCCCTGGACACCATCGATGTGCCCCTTTTCCGCCAGCAGGTGGCGGCGCTTTTGCAGGGCGAAACAGTGGAGGTACCGGCCTTCGACTTTGTTACCTCCCGCCGCAAGCCCACGGGCACACCCCTGTGCCTACAGGAGAAGGACGTGCTGATCATCGAGGGCATTCACGGCCTGAACCCGGCGCTTAGCGCTGGCCTGCCCCAGGAGGCCCTGCACCGGGTGTTTGTCAGCGCGCTGACCTGCATCAACCTGGACGATCACAACCGCATCCGCACCACGGATGTGCGGCTCCTGCGCCGCATTGTGCGGGACTATCAGTTCCGCGGCACCCTGCCCGGGGAAACCCTGGCCATGTGGGACAGTGTGCGCCGGGGTGAGGAAAGGTGGATTTTCCCCTATCAGGAGCAGGCGGACAGCATGTTCAACACCGCCCTGCACTACGAGCTGCCCATCCTGAAGCACTTCGCCTCTGCCCTGCTGGAGGCCATTCCGCCGGGGGATGCGCAGTATCACGTAGCACGGCGGCTGTGCAAAACCCTGCACTACTTTCCCGCCATTTCTCCAGACATGCTGGATGAAATACCGCCGCTGTCCCTCCTGCGGGAGTTCATTGGCGGCTGTACCATGGACAAGGCATAGCCACGCGCTGCCTTTGCCAAGCAAGATAAACTGAGGAGGATACCTTTGGTGGACTGTATACGGCTGATTCTACAAATCCTGTGCGGCCTTTGCGCGGCCTGGCTGCTTATCATGCTGGTATACCAGCTGTACCTGACGGTGTTCGGCTTCCGCAAGGCGACCAAGGACTACGCCGACCATGACCCGGAAAGCCGCTTTCTGATTCTTGTGCCAGCCCATAATGAGGAGCAGGTCATTGGCGATATTATCGACAACCTGAACCGCATGGACTACCCCCGGGAGCTGTAC
>CAYMOM010000097.1:0-7432 GCA_964391995.1 uncultured Faecalibacterium sp. | reverse complement strand
TACAGCCAAGCGGGGGTCACGGCGGGCGACAGGCCCGCCGCGACGCGGGGGAGGAACGGTGCGTGGCAGGTGCCTGCAGCATGGTCTGCGGAGGGCCGATGGGTGCGCAACCGGGCGAGTGCACCCGCGCGCTCCCTCCGACCTCGCTGCGCTCGGCCACCTCCCTCTCGGAGGGAGGCTTGGCGCTCCGATGGATCAGTATTCTATCACAGTTTTCTTCGCGTCATAACATGTGTGCACCAGCCCACAAACCTGCGCACAAAGCGCGAGCCACATGCCGCGCGCAAGGTGCCCATACCCATCAAGACGACCATACCGCCCCTGATCGCCCCCGCGAGGAAGCCGGTGGGGTCACCAACCGGATAACCTGCCCAGTCGCGGGGGAAAGGGGGTCCGGGGCCGCTACGCAGCGGTACAGTATTAGCGGCCCCGGGCGGCTTTTGGTTCTTTTCGCCGAGACGAAAAGAACATCCCCCTACACAGCCTGTGTGCTAAATGTGTACCCTATGGGCCTGCCGGCCCCATCCCCCACCGGAAAAACAAAAAAGCCAGCCGAACACCTCGGCGGCTTTTTTCATTGTGGCGGCATTGCTGATGCTCCACTGCTCCCGGCAGCCAGGCCGGGAGAGCTGTGCAGCACAGCTTACCGTGCAACAGCGTTCAGCAGCGGAATCAGCAGGAAAATCACCCAGCCAGGGTGCCACAGATTGCACCAAAAACCCAGAAGCAAATAGGCAATGGTAACCATCACCGGGTTGCCCAGAAGCTTCAGTGTGCTGCGCTGGGAGGCAGGCAGGTAATACAGCGGAATGGTCAAAAACAGCAGCCAGCCGGGATGCCACAGGCCAAAGCAGGTGCCCAGCACCAGATAGGCCACCGCAACCAGCACCGGATAGGGAAAGGAATGGCGCAGCCTGTCCCGGGCCTGCTCTTCCTGCCGGGCCTTGTGCTCGAAGTAGCTGCCGTTGGGCAGGGGGTTATCCGCATCGCCCGGCTCCACCGGGGTGGCGGTGCCGCTGCCCTGCACCAGCTCATCCAGGGAGATGCCGTACAGCTTGGCCAGGGCAATCAGGTTGTCCGTGTCAGGGGAAGATTCGGCCCGCTCCCATTTGCTCACAGCCTGGCGGCTTACGCAAAGGCGCTCGGCCAGCTCCTCCTGGCTCAGGTTGTGAGCCTTGCGCAGCTGCACAAGGCGGTTGGCGGTTTCAAGGGTCATGGTCATACCTCCTTTTTCCTTCACAGCATAGCATGAATGTGCGCAAAACGCCAGCAAATCTGGCTTGCAGCAGGGCTTGCAACCATAGGTTGCGGGTGGAGAAACCGGAAGTTTCCGGAAAATCAGTCCTCCTGCATGGCGTTGCGGGCAATCATTTCCAGCATGTGCTGCATGTGGGCCTTGTCCTCCTGGCTGAATCCCCGGGTCAGCGCATCCACAAAGCGCTGCTGGGCCTGCTGGCCTGCCTCCAGAACGGGCTGGGCCGCAGGCAGCAAAAGCAGGTGCACCCGGCGGCGGTTTAGGCTGTCCCGCTGCTGGGACAGAAGGCCTTTGCCCGTCAGGCTCTCCACGGCCTTTGATACGTGGGACTTGGTCAGCTGGCGCAGGTGCACCATGTCACTGGCGGTGTCATAGCCGGGATTGTTCCCCAGGAAAAGCAGCACGTCCAGCTCCATGCTGTTCAGCTGCCACTTCTCCAGCACAGGCGCCATTTCCCTGGCATAACGGCGCTTCATGGCCGGGCGGATGGTCAGCAGGGGATGCTTCGCACAGGGCATGGGGGTCATCCTTTCGCGGCCCAGGGGCGGGTGACAATGGTGCGGAAAACCAGGCTTCCCACGCCCAGCCCCAGGGCGATCATCATAATATCAGTCATAGCGGAGACCCCGGCCTGCAGGCCCAGGGCGTTCTGACCGGC
Organism: uncultured Faecalibacterium sp.; assembly: GCA_964391995.1. GTDB lineage: Bacteria > Bacillota > Clostridia > Christensenellales > Aristaeellaceae > UBA11524. The sequence goes on along the minus strand of CAYMOM010000097.1, from coordinate 5,519 downwards.
GCCCAGATATTCCATGCAGCGGTACAGCCCCAGGCCGGGCACCAGGCTGACAATGGACAGGGTGATGAAAATGGTGGCAACCATCCGCATTTTCCGTGCGCACAGCTGCCCCAGCAGCGAGCCTGCCAGCGCCGCGCAGAACATGGCCGCTGCGCCCGGCGCGGAAAGCTCCATCAGGGCGATGTACAGGGTGTAGCTCACGCCGCCGATCAGGCTGGCAGGCAGCCAGGCCCGCCGGGGCGCATGCAGCAAAAGCGCAAACCCCAGCGTGCCCAGAAAGCTCGTTAGGAAAATGCGCAGAAGCTCGGCTATCATGCAGGAACACCTCCCATCAGCCGCACCAGGGCGGAGGCCACCAGGGCGCCGCCAGCCACCAGCACCGCCGTCAGCACGGCGGACAGCCCGTGGGACAGCCCGGAAACCATATCGCCCCGCAGGGCGTCCTGCACGGCGTTGGTCATGGCCAAGCCGGGGAGCAGCGGCATCAGCGCGCCGCCAACAATAGGGCCCGCATTGCCTGTAACGCCCAGCAGCACTGCCAGCATAGGCAGCAGGGTGGAGAAAAAGCTGCCCAGCAGGGTGGCCATCATGTCCTTCAGGTTCAGCCTTTCCAGCCCGTGGGACAAAAGCTCCACCAGGGCGGCTACGGCACCGCTGATGGCGATATCAGCCAGGGTGCCGCCGAACATGCCTGTAAAGCCGGCGGCGCAGGCGGCGGCAGCGGCAATCAGTTTGCCGCCGGTCACATAGGGCGGCGCTTTTTCAATGGCCTGCAGGCGTTGGAGCGCCTGCTGCCAGTCCAGGCCTTCCCGCTCCACCTGGCGGGAGATGGCGTTCACCTCATCCACCCGGTTCAGGCGGCGGCTGCCCCGGTGCACCCGGGTGACGGAGGTTTCCATGCCCCCATCCTGGCGGCGATAGCTGATGAACAGCCCGCTGGGCACAGCAAAGCAATCCACCCGCTCCAGGCCAAAGGCACGGCCCATGCGGGTGATGGTTTCCTCTACGCGGTAGGTTTCGCCGCCGTTTTCCATAATCATCCGGCCGGCCAGTTGCAGCGGCTCCATATAGCGGCTATCCTCTGTGGGCATGGCAAAAAGCTCCTTAATTGCGCAGGGTTGCGCGGATCATGTACAGCCAAAGGGTGAAGCGATGGCGGTCATAGGCATCGCGGCTGAGGAAGAGGGTCTTCAGCTCCCGGTACAGGCGCAGCTTGACCCGGATGCTGGCAACAGGGTGAAACACAAAGCGGAAGAACTGCTTCATCGTCATGCCCTCCGGGTTGCGCTGATAATCGTACACCAGGGCCTGGGTGTAGGCCACCTGCTCCGCTCCTGCCAGGTATTGGCACACAAAGGCAAAGTCCTCGCCCCAGTTCAGCCCGGAAATGAAGCGCACCTGCCGGCGCTCAACCACATCCCGGCGGAAGAGCTTGTTCCACAAAACGCCATAGTAAAAGCTGTTGGACCAGCGGTTCAGGTGGGGAAGCATGGCATCGCAGGGCATGGCTGCTTCGCATTTGCGCAGGCAGCGGGCCTGGCGCATGGGGCCCATGACCTCGGTGTATCCGGCAATCACCAGGTCGCAGCCGCCAGCCTTGGCCAGCAAGGCCTGCATGGAGCCTTGGGGCAGCACATCATCCGCATCCACAAAGCGGATGTACTCCCCCTGGCAGGCATCCAGGCCGGTGTTTCTGGCGGCGGAAACGCCGGCGTTGGCCTGGTGCATGGGGCGTATGCGCCCATCCTCCGCAGCCATGCGCTGCAGGATGGCCCAGGTGCCATCGCTGCTGCCATCGTCCACCACGATGATCTCCATGTCCGCGCCCGCCTGCATCTGCACGGAGCGCAAGCAGGCCTCAATGACCTTCTCGCCATTGTACACCGGGATGACCACGCTGACCTGCGGCATGGCGCGCACCTGCCTCTTTTGTTAATCGTCCTTGATTGTACTGTTTTCGCCTGATATTGTCAAGGTTTGGCCCGTGTGCTATAATGAAAGCGTTTGCGAAAGGGGCGATGGAATGCGCGTGGTGAAGAACACCCTGATGCTGGTCTTTGGCCTGCTGGGCCTGGCCTACGCAGCCATTGGCGGCGTGGTGCTGTATACGGGCGTGAGCCCGGCGCTGGGGTATGTGTTTCTGCCGCTGGGGGTAGCCTTTCTGCTGGCAACGGTGGCCGTGTGGTATTTCTTCAGCCGTGCAAAACACCGGCGGGAGGAGCTGCTCACCTGGGGCACCCGGGTCAAGGCCGCGGTGACCGAGGTGCGCGTCAACCCGAATGTGCGGGTGAACCGCCGCAATCCCCATGTGGTGCTGGCCCGGTGCGTTCACCCCGTCACCCGGGAAACCGTCACCCTCCGCAGTCATAGCGTGATGGACTGCACCCTGCAGCCCGGGAACACGGTGGACATCCTCTTCGACCCCATGAACGAAAGGCGCTATGTTTTCGATTTACAGGAGGAAAGCGCATGAGCATCAGCCTGATTGCCGTGGGCCGCATGAAGGAAAAGCCTTACCGGGCCATGGCGGATGAATACATGAAGCGCCTGTCCCGCTACGGCAGGTTTGAGGAAATTGAACTGCCCGATTTGCCGGAGCCTGCCAACACATCGCCCGCCATTGAGGGGCAGATCAAGCAGCGGGAAGGCGAGGCCATTCTCCAGCGGATCAGGCCCGGGGATTACGTCATCGCCCTGACCATTCCCGGCAAGCGCTGGGACTCCCCCGGCCTATCCCGGCATTTGGACGAACTGATGACCAGGGGCGTATCCAGCATGGTGTTCGTCATTGGCGGCTCCCTGGGCCTTTCGGACAAGGTGATTGCCCGGGCGGACGAGGAGCTTTCCATGTCCCCCATGACCTTTCCCCATCAGCTGGCCCGGGTGATGCTGCTGGAGCAATTGTACCGGGCCATGAAGATCCGCGCCGGCGAGCGCTATCACAAGTGAGGAGATTGCTTATGAACAACCTGAAGAAAAGCCTGATCGGGCTGATTGCCGCCGTGCTGCTGGTGGCGGGCTGGGCCACGGGCATCCTGCCCGGGGAGGACATCCAGGGCACGGATTACGCCGTTACCACCGCCATCCAGGAAAACCTTTCCGGCCCCATCACCGAACCCCAGGCCATTGCGGATTACATCTTCCAGCATGGCTGCCTGCCGGATAATTTCATTACCAAGGCGGAGGCGGAAAAGCTGGGCTGGGACAAGGAAACCAACCATGTGGGCGATGTGGCGCCAGGCAAGTCCATCGGCGGCGACCGCTTCGGCAATTACGAAGGCCTTTTGCCCAAGGCCAGCGGGCGCACCTATTACGAGGCGGACTGCTGCTACACCGGCGGCGACCGGGGTGCCCAGCGCATTGTTTTTTCCAACGATGGCCTGGTATACTACACCGCCGACCACTATGAATCCTTTGTGGAAATGCACCCCAGCAAATAATCGCAAAAAGTCCCCCGGGCATCAGGCAGCCCGGGGGATTTTCTTGCGCATGGCTGCAGGCCGGACCATCGGTCAGTTGCAGCTGACGGTGCCCTTGGAGGCATCCAGGGTAACAACGGCACCGGACTTAAGGATGGATGTGGCGTTGACAGCGCCAATGATCACGGGGATATCCAGGCTCATGCCGGCAATAACGCCGTGGCCTTCCGGGTCATCGTCCTCCAGGATCAGGCCGGAGGCCTTGCGCACCAGGGGGAGCATGGAGCGGTTGGTCTGCTTGGTAACGAGGATCATGCCGTTCTGGAAGTCCTCGGCCACATCCTCATAGCGGTTGGTGACGCACATGGGCGCGGTGATGCACCCGGGGCAGGCGCCGGTGCCCCGCACCAGCATGTGGCCAACGGTGTGCACCTTCATCAGGTTGGTGGTGCCGGAAATGCCCAGGGGCACGCCGGCTGTCAGCACCACCAGCTCGCCATCGCGGATCATCTTTGTGCGCAGGGCGGCCTCCACCGCATGGTCGAACAGGTCATCGGTGTTCTTTTCCTCGTTGATAATCAGCGGCGTTACGCCCCAGGAAAGGCTCAGCTGGTTATACACGGTTTTGCTGGTGGTGCAGCCGATGATGGGACAGTCCGGCCGGTAGCGGGAGATCATCCGGGCGGTGCCGCCGCCCTTGGTGACGGTGATGATAGCGCTGGCCTTCAGGTCGTGGGCGGAGGTCACGGTGGCATGGCTGATGGCAGCGGTAATATCCGTCTTGGCGTTGAAATTGCCGGTGGCGAACCGGGACACATAGTTGATGTCCGATTCGGTTTTCAGGGCAATGCGCACCATGGTTTCCACGGCCTCAATGGGGTAAGCGCCGGCAGCGGTTTCGCCGGAGAGCATAATGGCGGAAGTACCGTCGTAAATGGCGTTGGCTACATCGGTGGCCTCGGCCCGGGTGGGACGGGGGTTCTTCATCATGGAGTCCAGCATCTGGGTGGCGGTGATCACCGGCTTGCCGGACTGGACGCAGTTTTTGATGATGCTCTTCTGCAGGCCGGGAACCTCCTCCAGGGGGATCTCCACGCCCATGTCGCCGCGGGCCACCATGATGCCGTCGGACACCCGGAGAATCTCCTCCAGGTTTTCCACGCCCTCCATGTTTTCAATCTTGGCGATGATGGACAGGTTGGTGCAGTTGTATTCCGCCATGATGTGGCGAATCTGCATAATGTCCTCGGCAGAGCGGGTGAAGGAGGCCGCCAGGAACTCGAACCCGTGCTGAATAGCGAAGATAATGTCCTCCCGGTCTTTGGGGCTGATGAAGGGCATGGACAGGTGGGCGCCGGGGATGTTAACACCCTTCCTGTCGGAAATGGTGCCGCTGTTCAGCACCTTACAGCGGATGTCCGTATCGGTAACCTGCTCCACGGTCATGCCCACCAGGCCGTCATCAATCAGGATGCGGCAGCCGGGCTGCACATCCCTGGGCAGATCCTTGTAGGTGATGGACACGCAGGTTTCATCGCCCTCCACCTCCCGGGTGGTCAGGGTGAACAGCTGCCCGGCCTGGAGCAGCACCTTCTTCTGGGCAAAGGTGCCAATGCGGATTTCCGGGCCTTTGGTGTCCAACATGGTGGCAATGGGCAGGCCCAGCTCGTCCCTCAGGCGGCAAACCTCGTTGTAGCGCTTCAGGTGGTTTTCGTGGGTGTCGTGGGAGAAGTTGAAGCGGGCTACATCCATGCCAGCCAGCATCAGCGGCTTGATCAGCTCCTTCTCAAACAGGTTGGGGCCCATGGTGCAAACAATTTTCGTTTTGCGCTGCGCACTCATCTATGCAAACCTCCTGGAAATAAGTTAGGAAAAGGGACAAATTTCCCTGTATACATCATACACCCTTTCGGGCCAAAAAGGAAGATGCCGCCCAAAACTTTTTTGCTGCCGGGCAAAAAAAGCCCCGCTCCCTGGCAGGAAGCGGGACAGACTATCAAAAAACCTTCGGGAGGTGTCGGAGGGCCCGCAGGCCCTCTGACTTCATTCGTATCGCGGGGCTTTGCCGCGCGGGCGGGGCGTTTCCGGCTTTGCCGGAAA
>CAYMOM010000096.1:0-7574 GCA_964391995.1 uncultured Faecalibacterium sp. | reverse complement strand
TTTGCTGCCCGTCGTGGATAATAGCATCGCAAAGAGCGGCCCAACCGGGCTGCTTTTTTTGTGCCAAAGTTTACGCCATGTTCGCTTTCTTGGGGCCGGGAAAGCCGGTATAATCAAGGCGGAGGTGTGGGAAATGGACATGCAGGAAATCATGCTGCGGCGCATGCAGGGACAGTACCTGCTTTCCCAGGGGAATGCGCTGGAGGTAACGCGGAACCTGTGCGGCGTGCAGGCCCAGTTTCTGGGCGCGGCGCTCCACGCGCTGCGCATCCGCACCGGCAGCACGGCGGTTGACGGCCTGGTGAAAACCTGGACGCTCCGGGGCACGGTGCACCTGATTCCGGAAAGGGATCTGCCGCTGTACATCCGCCGCCAGGGAACGGCGGAGGATGTGTGCGAAAGCGGCTGGTATCAGTGGATGTCCGCCCAGGGGCGCGCCCTGCCGCCAGAGCGGGAGCGGTGCTTTGCCCATCTGGTGGTGCAGGGCATTGCATCCGGCGCGGACACCCGTCAGGCGCTACGGACGCTGTGCCTGAAAAACGGCATGACGGAGCAGGAGGAGGCCTGCCTGTTCAACGGCTGGGGTGGGGTGATTGGCGAGCTGGCGCAGATGGGGGTCATCTGCTTCAAGGTGCAGCAGGAGAAGGCCTACCGGCTCTGTCCGCCCTTTGCGCCGCTGCCGGAAAGGGATGCCCAGCTGGAACTGGCCCGGCGGTACTTCACCCACTTTGGCCCGGCAACCCTGCGGGATGCGGCGTATTTCTTCCATGTGCCGCAAAAAACCGTGAAAGCCTGGCTGGCTGAATTGCCAGTGGCGCATGCCGCCTGCCAAGGAAAGGACTACTTCTATCTGGATGGCGCCGCGCTGCAGCAGGACATACCGGAGTGCTTGTTCCTGGCCGGGTTTGACCAGCTGATGCTGGGCTACCGCAAGGAGGACAACCCCTTCCTGCCACCGGAGCACCTGCGGGGCATCTTCAACCTGGCGGGCATTGTGCTGCCGCCGGTGCTGCTCCGGGGCCGGGTGGTGGGCCGCTGGAAGCAGGAAAAGGACAGCGTGCACATCACCCTGTTTGAAAAGGTGCTGAAGAAGGATCAGAAGCTGATGGAGCGCGCCGGCCACCGGCTGTGGCGCCAGGTGATTTTCGAGTAAGCATATCGCTGCTGCCCTTTGCATAGTTTGTCTTAACCAACACGCGAGGAGGCATAGCGGTGAAGCTGAAATGGAAACGGGCTGACCTGGAACGGATTTTGATTGTGTGCGCGGCGGCGCTGGTGGTGGCGCTGGCCCTTCAGGGCGGCGGCGAAACCACCGTGGAAACCCTCTACGAGGAGCCGCCCCTGACCGCGGCGGAAACCTCCGCCAGCGCCAGCAATGTGGATATGCAGTCCACCGTTTGCTGGTATGAGGATGGTGACGGCTACCTGGTGCCCGTCACCAGGCAGGTGCCCAAGCAGGACGGCGTGGCCAAGGCCACCCTGGCCCTGATGGTCAAGTCCAGCGAGAACGACCTGGCTGCTGCCCGCATGGGCCTGACCAATGTGATTCCCGAGGGCGTGACCTTCGATTTGGACATTGCCGACGGGAAAGCCCGGCTGGACATGAGCAAGGAAGCCCTGAACTGCGCCACCGCAGAGGAAGAACTGCTGATGGTGCACGGCGCGGCGGCGGCCCTGTGCGGCTTTGACACGGTGGAGGAGGTTTCCTTCCTCTTTGATGGACAGAAGCGCAGCAAGCTGACCCATGGCACGGACGTCAGCGGCGCGTTTACGGAGGATATGGTGAACCTGGAAAGCGTGACCACCCTGTCCTCCTCCTACGCGGAGCAGGTACAATTGTACTTTCCCTCCGCCAGCGGGCGGCTGCTGGTGCCGGTGACCCGCACAGTGTTCTCCCCGGCGGACATTTCCACCGCCATTCTGGAACTGGCGAAAGGCCCCAAAGATGACAGCGGCCTGGAACGTCCCCTGCCGGAAGGCTGCGGCGTGAAATCCGTTACGGTGAAGGACGGTACTGCCACCATTGATTTCAGCCAGGAGTTTATCAATGTGGTACAGCAGGACGATGGGGGACAGCAGGCCATCCGGGCGGTACTGTTCACCGCCAGCCAGTTCCCGGGCGTGAAAAAGGTGGAGCTGCTGGTGGATGGCCAGCCCTTTACCCCCGCACCGGAGGCTGCTGCTACCTTCCTGAACGCGGCGGAGGAGGTCATGAGCCAGTACCCGGGCGTGGTGGAGATCGATTAAGGCAGGAAAACCCGCCTTCCGGGGCGAATGATACACACAGGAGAAAGGGGGAAAGCACCCATGCGGCAAACCGAGCACACAGCCATTGTGCTGCGCTACGCCAACTACCGGGATAATGACAGGATGCTGACCCTGTTCAGCCCCACAAAGGGGCGCATGGAGGCCCTGGCCCGGGGATGCAGAAGGCCCAAATCACCCCTGCTGAACGCCAGCGAGCTGTTCGCCCTAGGGGACTACGAGTGCTATGAGCGGGGCGGACACAAAACCGTGGTATCCGCCACCTTGATAGAAACCTTTTACCCCCTTCGGGCGGATTTTGACCGGCTGGCCTGCGGAACCTATCTGCTGAACCTGACGGAGGCCGCCGTGCAGCCGGGTGTGCCGGAGCAGGAGCTGTTCATGCTGCTGCTCCACACCCTGAGCCGCCTGACCTTTTCCGACCAGGAGTGGAAGCCGCTGCTGGCAGGCTTCCTTTTGCACTATGCAGCCTGCCAGGGCACCAAACCCCGGCTGAACCACTGTGTCCGCTGCGAAAAAAAGCTGGCGGAGGAGGAGCAGGTGTATTTCGACCAGGAGGAAGGCGGCCTGTGCTGCCACAGCTGCCGGGCAGAGGGACAAACGCCCGTCTCCGTGGCCCAGGCCCGGTGGATGCGCCGCGCCCTGGAAACAGGCGCTGCCGCCTGGGTGAACACCCCGGACTGCTATGCCCCATTCACCCTGCTGCGCAGCTTTGTGGAATCCCGGCTGGACAGGCCCATCCGCGCCGCCAGCCTGCTGCCCGGGGATTAGCCGCATTTTCTTCTTCCATTTGGATGAAAATGTGGTATAATAACGTTAGAAAAGGTGGCAATGCTTCTCCACAATTTGATGAAAGCGGGGGATTTTCATGGCAGGCAACTATGTTATCACCATCGGCAGGCAGTTTGGCTCCGGCGGGCGGCAGATTGGCAAGCTCTTATCCGAAAAGCTCTCCATCCCTTATTACGACAAGGAGATCCTGGCGGAGGCCGCCAAGGACAGCGGCATTTGCGAGGAAATCTTTGAGCATCACGATGAAAAACCCACCAAGTCCCTGCTGTTCTCCCTGGTGACGGGCATGCAGATGCACGGCAACCTGAGCGGCTATGTGGATATGCCCCTGAACCACAGGGTGTTCCTGGCCCAGTTCGATACCATCCGCCGGGTGGCGGCTGAAGGGCCTTGCATCATTGTGGGCCGCTGCGCCGATTATGTCCTGCGGGATAAGCCCAACGCGGTAAAGCTCTTTGTCAAGGCGGACATGCAGCACCGCATGGAGCGGGCGGTGGCAATCCACAGCGTCTCCCCGGACAAGGCGGAGGAGTACGTCCGCCGGATGGACAAGGAGCGCGCCAGCTATTACAACTACTACGCTACCGCCACCTGGGGCGATGTGAACAACTACGACCTGTGCCTGGATACCGGCAAGCTGGGCATTGAAGGCTCGGCCCAGCTGGTGCTGGATTACCTGCGCCTGCGGGATGAGGCGGCGAAGAACACCAAATGATGAAACGATTGCTTGCGCTTTTGTGCGCGCTGCTGCTGCCTGCCTGCGCCCTGGGGGACATTCTCTGGCCTGAAAACATGGACGCAGGCCAGACGGAGCTGCAGGCCTATATCCAGCAGGTGAACCAGTGCCAGCTGCAGCAGAAGCACCGGATGGTGAACAGCCTGTTTGAGTGCTACCCCAGCTTTGCGACCCTGGGCATCACCGCCGCCGACATGGCGGAAATTCCCGAGGATGTGGAAATGAACTTCCTGCTGGAGGCAGGCCACCTGGACACCCTGACCCTGCGGGCCAGCGACCCGGGAGTGTTTGCTGCCCTGGCTGCCAGCTGCATCCACGCCGCCAGCCCGGAAATTTCCCTGGAAGACGCCTTGACCGACCCGGCCTACCACGCCAACAAGGCCACCAACAGCCCGGAGGACTCCTTTGAGGACATGGTGGAGCTGGTTAACGGCCTGACCCCGCGGGTGTACTACGCCTATTATCCCAACCAGTACAGGGACGGGGTGAACTGGCTGCAGATGACCCTGGTGTTCCCCATGCCCGGTGCCGAGGGCGGCAGCCTTTCCGCCACGCCGGAACCCAGTGCCGACCACATCCGGACCGATGCCGAAATGGATGCCGACTATGAGGGCTATGACTACGATGGCGGCACCCACCTGGAAATCTTCGCCACCGCCACCCCGGAGCCGGACTCCCCAGCCGGGGAAAACTGACAACCCCTGCGCCTTCCTGCGTCCTGTGCGGGAAGGCGTTTTTCGCTTGTCAACCGGGGCGGGGAATGTTACAATAGGGGCGGAGATGATGAACTTGCTGAACATTGTGCTGGTGAACCCGGAAATCCCCCAAAACACCGGGAACATCGCCCGTACCTGCGCTGCCACCGGGGCCATGCTGCACCTGATAGAGCCGCTGGGCTTTTCCCTTTCCGATAAGTATTTGAAGCGCGCAGGCCTGGACTACTGGCATTTGATGAAGTACCGCACCTATCCGAATATGGAAGCCTTTCTGCAAACCTACCCGGAGGCAAGGATGCACTTTGCCTCCACCAAGGCGCCCAGGGGCTACCACCAGGCGGCATACCGGGATGGGGATTTTCTGGTCTTTGGCTGCGAAACCCGCGGCCTGCCGGAAAACCTGCTGGCAAAGGTGTACGACAGGTGCGTGCGCATCCCCATGCGCCCGGAGGCCCGGAGCCTGAACCTTTCCAATTCCGTGGCCATTGTGCTGTATGAGGCGCTGCGCCAGGCGGATTTTCCCGGCCTGTGCGACCATGGCGCCTTAACCGGTCGGGAGGAAAGCGCCGCACCCTGGCTGGATTACCTGTAGGGCAAGAAAACGCTGCATTGATCCGTTCTATGCAAGAGAGGAGGATGCTGCATGGCTTATTTCAATGATCAGGAGCCGGACATGCAGGAGGACTATCAGCCTGTGTTCCAGCAGCCTGTGTATGACGATGCTGACCAGGATGAGTATGCGTATGACGACCTGCCCTATGAGGACGATGACCTGGACGAGCAGGAGCGCCTGGAGGCCCGGCAAATGCGCTGGAAGCTGCTGTCCGGCGCCGGCGATGTGCTGGCTGTGCTGGCTGGCACGGTGGTGATTCTTTTGCTGATCGCCCTGCTGATCAGCCTGATTACCTGGGTGCAGGCGGACATGAGCCAGTCCTTCACCCTGTGGCAGACCAAGCTGTAACAGGAGGCGATGGCATGGCGGAAATCAGCTGGGCGCTTTTCGACAGCCAGGTGGCGGCCTGCAGCATGTGCCCCCTGTGCCAGGGTATTCAGCACAAGGTGCCCGGCCAGGGTGACAGGCAGGCGCCCCTGATGCTCATCGGCGAAGGCCCGGGCCAGGTGGAGGACCAGGAAGGCCTGGCCTTTGTTGGCCCGGCAGGCCAGCTGCTGACGAAAATGCTTGCCGCTATTTCCCTGCCCAGGGACAGGGTGTACATCTGCAACATTGTCAAGTGCCGCCCGCCCGGCAACCGCGTGCCCGAGCCTGCAGAGGCCGAGGCCTGCAAGCTCCACCTGCGGATGCAGGTTGCCCTGGTGCGCCCAAAGGTGATTGTGCTGCTTGGCTCCACCGCGGCGAAAAACACCCTGGGCCAGGAGATTCGCATCACCAAGGACAGGGGACGGTGGTTCCAGCGCAAAGGCGTGTGGATGATGCCCACCTATCACCCTTCTGCCCTCCTCCGCGACCCTGCCAAAAAGCGCGAAGCCTGGGAGGACATGCTCTCCCTGCGGGATAAGCTGATGGAACTGGGCCTGTATGGGGACATTTATGGCGGGGGATAATAAATCTGATGATGGCGGAGGAGGTACCCATGGAACAATTTCGCAAGCGGTGCGCCGCGTTTTTTACCGATTTGTGGCCCGCGGAGGAGAAAACCCTGGTCTTTGGCGAGGGACGGGACAATCATCCGCCGGTGATGCTTATCGGCGAGGCACCGGGGGAGCAGGAAACCCTCCAGGGCCGGCCCTTTGTGGGCAAGGCGGGCAAAAACCTGGATGGCTTTCTGGCGGCGGTGGAACTGAACCGGGAGGACATTTACATCAGCAATGTGGTGAAGGTGCGGCCCACCAGGGTCAGCCCCAGGGGCAGTGTGTCCAACCGCCCGCCCAACAGGGAGGAACTGGCCCTGTTCACCCCCTTCCTGTATGAGGAAATATGCCTGGTGCAGCCGGGCATGATTGTCACCCTGGGCAATGTGGCCCTGCAGGCCCTGCTGGGCAAAGGCGCTGCCATTGGCGAATACCACGGGCAGGAAATATCTTGCACCGTTCAGGGACAGGCCTTCCGGCTGTTTCCTTTGTATCACCCGGCTTCCATCATCTACAACCGCAGCCTGACGGAAACCTATCAGGCGGATCTTCAGCAGCTGAAGGCTGTCATTTGAAGCGCCGGGATGTATCTTTCGTGCAAAAACGGTGGATGCATGCCCGGCTTTGTGCTATACTGGCAGCATCAGCAAGGAGGTATTGCTATGTTGGAGTTTATCGCAGCCAACCTGCCCATTCTGGTCTGCCTGATTGTGGGCCTGGCGCTGATCGTGCTGGAGGCTTTCATGCCGGGGTTCGGCCTGCCGGGCATTGCGGGCATTATTCTGCATGTCATCGCCGTTACACTGACCTGGTTCAACCATGGCCCCGTAGCCGCCCTGTGCATGACGGTGGCGCTTTTGTCCGTCATTGCCATTGCCATATCGGTATCCCTGCACTTGGCTGCCAAGGGACGGCTGAGCAAAAGCCACATTGTGCTCAGCGAAACCGAAAGCAGCGAGGCCGGCTACCGCGCCAGCGAGGATATGCAGGTCTTCCTGGGCAAGGAAGGCACCGCAACCACCGTGCTGCGGCCCACGGGCATGGCGGAATTCGACGGAGTGAAGCTGAATGTGGTGTCCGAGGGTGAGTACATCCAGGCGGGCACGAAGGTGCGCATCGTCCGGGTGGAAGGCAGCCGCATTCTGGTGCATACCATGTGATAAACCATCACCAATGGTTTGAAATATTAAGGAGGAAAGATTTATGGGAGCTGAATTTGCCTGGATCATTTTCGTTGTTGTGCTGGCACTGATTGTGCTGTGCGTATTCCTGCGCTTCTTCCCCATCGGGCTGTGGATCTCCGCCCTGGCCAGCGGCGTGCATATCCCCATTGCTACCCTGGTGGGCATGCGCATCCGCCGCATCCAGCCTCAGCGGCTGGTGCATCCCCTGATTAAGGCCAACAAGGCCGGCCTGGATGTGACCATCAGCAAGCTGGAAACCCACTTCCTGGCAGGCGGCAATGTGGACAGGGT
>CAYMOM010000095.1:0-7894 GCA_964391995.1 uncultured Faecalibacterium sp. | reverse complement strand
GATACATATGAACCCACGCAGGAGAAAGGGTGTCCGCGTTGAACATCATGCACATGAAATACGCCTATGAGGTTGCGCGGGCCGGATCGCTGAGCAAGGCATCGGAAACGCTGTTTGTGGCCATCCCCAACCTGAGCCGTTCCATCAAGGAGCTGGAGGCCGACCTGAACATCACCATTTTCGACAGGACGGCCAAGGGCATGCGCCTGACCCCCACCGGCGAGCAGTTTATGGACTATGCCAAGGGGATCCTGTCCCAGATTGACCAGCTGGAGCGCCTGTACAAGGAGGACGCACCCAAAAAGCAGCAGTTTTCCATTTCCGTGCCCCGGGCCAGCTATATCGCCGAGGCCTTCGCGGAATTTTCCAAGGCCATCACCAAGGACAGCGCCGAGCTGTTCTATAAGGAAACCAACTCCCACCGCACCATCAAAAATGTGCTGGAAAACGACTACAAGCTGGGCATTCTGCGCTATGCGGAATCCTACGATGTCTACTTCAACACCCTGCTGGAGGAGAAAAACCTGACCCACGAACTGGTGACGGATTTCTCCTACCGGCTGATCATGAGCCGGGATCACCCCCTGGCCAGCCGGGAGCGCGTGACCTATAACGACCTGCAGGACTACATTGAGGTGGCCCACGCCGACCCCTATGTTCCTTCCCTCCCCCTTTCCAAGGTGGTGAAGGAGGAGCTGCCGGACAATATCCGCCGCCGCATTTTCGTGTTCGAGCGGGCCAGCCAGTTTGAGCTGCTGTGCCGCAACCCGGAAACCTTCATGTGGGTTTCCCCCGTGCCCGCCAGCCTGATGGAACGCTATCACCTGGTGGAAATGCCCTGCCCGGACAATACCCGCCGCTACAAGGATGTGCTGATCTACCGCAACAGCCACCGCCTTTCCGAGCTGGACAGGCAGTTCATCACCCAGCTGTGCGCCACCAAGCGCAAATACCTGTAGCGCCGGGTGTTATCGTTTTCGATAAGGCAGATAATCATTTTGATTATTTCTTTATAGCGCCACTTTTGTTAAACTTTTAACGAACCAGAGAATGAGGTTCAATGCGAAGTCCAGAACAGGAGGACATACGGATGAATGACCAGAATCGCGTTGTGATCGACAGTGTTGAGAAGCTGGAGGCAGCCATTGCCCAGACCCGCAAGGCCCAGCAGCTTTTTGCCACCTACACCCAGGAGCAGGTGGATAAGATTTTCCTGGCGGCGGCCTCCGCTGCCAACAAAGCCCGCATTCCACTGGCCAAGATGGCTGTGGAGGAAACCGGCATGGGCGTTGTTGAGGACAAGGTGATCAAGAACAACTACGCCGCTGAGTACATCTATAACGCCTACAAGGACACCAAGACCTGCGGCGTGATTGAAGAGGACAAAGCCTACGGCATCAAGAAGGTTGCCGAGCCCATCGGCGTCATTGCCGCCGTCATCCCCACCACCAACCCCACCTCCACCGCCATCTTCAAGTGCTTGATTGCCCTGAAGACCCGCAATGCCATCATCATCTCTCCCCATCCCCGGGCCAAGGGCAGCACCATTGCCGCTGCCAAGCTGGTGCTGGATGCCGCCGTTGCTGCCGGCGCCCCCGAAGGCATTATCAACTGGATCGATGTGCCCTCCCTGGACCTGACCAACACCGTCATGAAGGAGAGCGACATCATCCTGGCTACCGGCGGTCCCGGCATGGTGAAGGCGGCCTATTCCAGCGGCAAGCCTGCCCTGGGCGTTGGCGCCGGCAACACCCCTGCCATTATCGACGATACTGCCGATGTGCTGCTGGCTGTGAACTCCATCATCCACTCCAAGACCTTCGACAACGGCATGATCTGCGCTTCCGAGCAGTCCGTGATCGTGCTGGAGAGCGTGTACGAGGCCGTGAAGGCCGAGTTTGCTGCCCGGGGCTGCTACTTCCTGAACCCCGAGGAAACCGAGAAAGTTCGCAAGACCATCATCATCAACGGCGGCCTGAACGCCAAGATCGTGGGCCAGAAGGCTGCCAGGATTGCCGAGCTGGCTGGCGTCACCGTGCCCGTTGGCACCAAGATCCTGATTGGCGAAGTGGAGAGCGTGGAGCTGAGCGAGGAATTCGCCCACGAAAAGCTGTCCCCCGTGCTGGCCATGTACAAGGCCACTGACTTCCAGGACGCCCTGGCCAAGGCCGAGCACCTGGTGGCGGACGGCGGCTATGGCCACACCTCCTCCATCTACCTGAATGTGACCACCGAGCAGGACAAGCTGCAGGAGTTCGCCGCCCGGATGAAGACCTGCCGCATCCTGGTCAACACCCCCTCCTCCCACGGCGGCATCGGCGACCTGTACAACTTCAAGCTGGCGCCTTCCCTCACGCTGGGCTGCGGCTCCTGGGGCGGCAACTCCGTTTCCGAAAACGTGGGCGTGAAGCACCTGCTGAACATCAAGACCGTTGCCGAAAGAAGGGAGAACATGCTCTGGTTCCGTGCCCCCGAGAAGGTTTATATCAAGAAAGGCTGCCTGCCCGTTGCCCTGGACGAGCTGAAGACCGTTATGGGCAAGAAGCGCGCCTTCATCGTTACCGACAGCTTCCTGTACGAGCACGGCTACTCCAAGCCCATTGCCGATAAGCTGGACGAGATGGGCATTGTGCACACCACCTTCTTCAACGTGCAGCCCGATCCCACCCTGGCCAACGCCATGGAGGGTGCTGCCCAGATGCGTGCCTTCAAGCCTGATACCATCATCGCCCTGGGCGGCGGCTCCGCCATGGACGCTGCCAAGATCATGTGGGTGCTGTACGAGCATCCCGAAGCCGACTTCATGGACATGGCTATGCGCTTCATCGACATCCGCAAGCGCGTGTACACCTTCCCCAAGATGGGTGAAAAGGCTTACTTCGTCGCCATTCCCACCTCCGCCGGCACCGGCTCCGAGGTGACCCCCTTCGCCGTGATCACCGATGAGAAGACCGGCGTCAAGTACCCCCTGGCAGACTATCAGCTGCTGCCCAACATGGCGATTATCGATACCGACTTCCACATGTCCGCACCCCGCGGCCTGACCGCTGCCTCCGGTATCGATGCTGTGACCCATGCCCTGGAGGCCTATGCCTCCGTTATGGCTACCGACTACACCGATGGCCTGGCCCTGAAGGCTCTGAAGACCATCTTCACCTACCTGCCCCGGGCCTATGACAACGGTCAGACCGATGTGGAAGCCCGCGAAAAGATGGCAAACGCCGCCACCATGGCCGGCATGGCCTTCGCCAACGCCTTCCTGGGTGTGTGCCACTCCATGGCCCACAAGCTGGGCGCCTTCCACCACCTGCCCCACGGCGTTGCCAACGCCCTGATGATCGAGGAAGTGCTTCGCTTCAACGCTGCCGAGGCGCCCGCCAAGATGGGCACCTTCTCCCAGTACGATCATCCCCACACCCTGGCCCGCTATGCCGAGGTGGCTGAATACCTGGGCATCAAGGGCGATACCGACGAGCAGAAGCTCCAGGGCCTGATTGACGCTGTGAACCAGCTGAAGCACCGGGTGGGCATCAAGGACACCATCGCCGATTACAACATCAGCGAGGAAACCTTCCTGGCTACCCTGGACGACATGGTGGAGCAGGCCTTCGATGACCAGTGCACCGGCGCCAACCCCCGCTATCCCCTGATGAGCGAGATCAAGCAGATGTACCTGAATGCCTACTACGGCAAGCACTTTGTTGAGGCCGATACCCCCAGCGAGAAGAACCTGCCCGTGGTGGACAGCACCGATGCCGTTAAGGCTGTATACAGCAAGGGCCGCAAGGCTTAAGAAGGAGGAAACGAAGATGAATCTGGATCGAGTGATCGCCTTCCGCAACAAGAAGACCGTCTACCGGGACGGCGACAAGTGCATCAAGGTGTTCGACGCCGAGTACTCCAAGGCCGATGTGCTCAACGAGGCGCTGAACCAGGCCCGCATTGAGGAAACCGGCCTGAACATTCCCCGGGTGCTGGAGGTGTGCACGGTGGATGGCAAGTGGGCCATCGTGTCCGAGTACATCAAGGGCAAGACCCTGTCCCAGCTGATGGCCGAGGCCGGCGACGACGAGGAAAAGAAGGATGAATACCTGGCGCTGCTGGTGGACCTGCAGCTGGAGGTGCACAGCAGGACCTGCCCCATGCTGAACAAGCTGAAGGACAAGATGAACCGCAAGATCAGCCAGACGGAGCTGGACGCCACCACCCGGTATGACCTGCACACCCGCCTGGAGGGCATGCCCAAGCACAACAAGGTGTGCCATGGCGACTTCAATCCCTCCAACATCATCATCACCGAGGACGGCACACCCTATATCCTGGACTGGTCCCACGCCACCCAGGGCAACGCCTCGGCTGATGCGGCCCGCACCTATCTGCTGTTCTGCCTGAGCGGCGATACGAACATGGCCAACAAATACCTTGACCTGTTCTGCAAGAAGAGCGATACCGCCAAGCAGTATGTGCAGAAGTGGATGCCCATTGTGGCTGCCTCCCAGTCCGTGAAGGGCAACGCCAACGAGCGGGAATTCCTGCTCTCCTGGGTCAATGTTGTGGATTATCAGTAATCACAAAGGAGAATATTGAGTATGAAGATTACCATCTGCATCGGTTCCAGCTGCCACCTGAAGGGCTCCCGCCAGATTGTGGAGGAGCTGCAGTCCCTGGTGAAGGAAAACAACCTGGGCGACAAGATTGAGCTGGCTGGCCAGTTCTGCATGGGCAACTGCCAGAATGGCGTGTGCGTCACCATCGATGGCGAGGCCTTCTCCCTGACCCCCGATTCCACCCGCACCTTCTTCGAGAAGGATGTGCTTCCCCGCCTGTAAGGCTTTCGTATCCTATGGGGCTGACGTAATTTTGCGCCAGCCCTAATCCGCGTTATACAGGAGAGGACAATCATGCAGGAAATACTCAACCTGAACAAGAACAACTGCACGGACTGCTATAAGTGCATCCGCAACTGTTCGGTGAAGGCCATCACCTTCGCCAACGATACGGCGGAGATCGTCCATAACGACTGCATTCTCTGTGGGCGCTGCTATGTTACCTGCCCGCAGAAGGCCAAGCAGGTGCGTAATGATGTGCTGCGGGTGAAGGCCGCTATCGCTGCCGGCCGCCATGTGGTGTGCAGCCTGGCTCCGTCCTTCATTGCCAATTTCCGTATCCGCAGCCTGCAGGTCATCAGCGATGCGCTGCTGAAGCTGGGCTTTGCCCAGGTGCAGGAAACCGCCATCGGCGCCCAGCTGGTCAGTGAAGAATACGCAAAGATCATGCGCGAGGGTAAGCTGCATGTGATTATTTCCAGCTGCTGTCCCTCCATCAACATGCTTATCAAAAAGTATTACCCCACCATGCTCCCCTACCTGGCCAAGGTGCTCACCCCCATGGAGGCCCACTGCAAGCTGATCAAGGAACAGCAGCCCAATGCCTTCACGGTGTTCATCGGCCCGTGCATCGCCAAGAAAAAAGAGGGCGACGAAAGCCCCTATACCGATGCGGTGCTCACCTTTGACGAGCTGGCGGACTGGTTTGCCGATGAGGGCATCGACCTGCCCTACGAGCACGTTGACCCGGAGAGCGAGGGTGCCCTGGCCCGGCTGTATCCCTCCACCGGCGGCGTTCTGAAGGCCACTGCCAAGGTGGAAGGCTACCGCCGCATTGCCATTGACGGCATTGGCAACTGCCGCGGCGTATTTGACGAGATTGAGAACAGCGAGTTTGGCAAGGTGTTCATTGAAATGAGCGCCTGCGCCGGCAGCTGCGTCAACGGGCCCTGCATCCGCGACCATGCCGAGCGCCGGCTGAAGGGCGCCATGCGTGTGGCCAACTTTGCCGGCAATGGTTCCCTGCCCTACCAGTATGAGCACAAGCCGGACATCAGCACCACCTACACCTTTGAAGGGGACAGCCGCACCCGCTTTGGCAGCGATGCCATACGGGACATGCTGTTCAAGATGGGCAAGACCAGCCCGGAGAAGGAGCTGAACTGCGGCAGCTGCGGCTATCCCACCTGCCGAGACAAGGCCATTGCCATCCTGGAGGGGAAAGCAAAGATCGAAATGTGCCTGCCCTTCCTGAAGGAAAAAGCCGAGAGCTTCTCCGATACCATCATCCACAACACCCCCACCGCCATCATCGTTATGGATGAAGACCTGGTGGTGCAGCAGATTAACCCTTCCGCCCTGAAGATGTTTGGCCTGCGCCAGGCCAAGGACATCCTGCACGAGCATGTGGTGCGCATCCTGAACCCGGAACCCTACCAGAACCTGGTTCACGCAGCACTGCATACCACCACCTGCAGGCATTACCTGGCGGACTATGACCGGTATGTGGATGAAACCATCCTCTACGACCGTCAGTATCATGTGGTCATCACCCTGATCCGCGATGTAACCGAGCAGGAGCGCCTGCGCCTGGAAGGCACCGAGCTGAAGCAGCAGACTGCCGAAATTACCGACAAGGTGATTGAAAAGCAAATGCGCATTGTGCAGGAAATCGCCTCCCTGCTGGGTGAAACCACCGCCGAGACCAAGATCGCCCTCACCAAACTAAAGGATGCGATGGCCCATGAATGACCTGTGGATTGAAACCGGCTGGATCAGCCTGAACCATGTTGGCGAAACCCTTTGCGGCGACAAGGTGGAAATTTGCGGCGGCGGCGATGAGGACCTGACCCTGGTGCTGGCAGACGGCCTGGGCAGCGGCGTGAAGGCCAACATCCTTTCCACCCTGACCTCCAAAATACTGTGCACCATGATTTCCGGCGGCATTCCCCTGGAGCAGTGCGTTTCCACCATTGCCAGCACCCTGCCCGTGTGCAGCGTGCGCCAGGTGGCCTATTCCACCTTCACCATCCTGCGGATCCTGAACAACGAAACCGCCCACATCATCCAGTTCGACAATCCCGCCACCATCGTCCTGCGCAAAGGCGAGGTGTTCGACTACCCCAAGACCACCCGCATCATCGCCGGGAAGACCATCTGGGAGAGCACCTTCCCCATTGAGGTGGATGACCTGTTCATCGCCATGAGCGACGGTGCGGAGTGGGCCGGCGTGGGCATGACCATGAACTTTGGCTGGAGCCGGGATTCCATTGCGGATTACGCCATGGCAAACTACCTGCCCGGCAACAGCGCCAAGTCTACCGCCAGCCTGATCATTGACGAGTGCAACCGGCTCTACGGCGGCAAGCCCGGGGACGACACCACCATCGCCGTGGCCCGCGTGCGCAACCGCCACACCGTGAACCTGGTGGTAGGCCCGCCGGAAAAGAAGGAAGACGACGAGCGGATGATGAACCTGTTCTTCAGCAAGAAGGGCACCAAAATCGTCTGCGGCGGCACCACCAGCAATGTGGTTTCCCGCTACCTGAACCAGCCCATCATTGCCTCCCTTGACTATCACGACCCGGAGGTGCCGCCCATCAGCACCATCAAGGGCGTTGACCTGACCACCGAGGGCGTGATTACCCTGGCTAAGGTGCTGAAGTATGCCGAGGATTTCCTGGATCAGGCCAAAATGGCGCCCACCTGGCTCACCCAACGGGACGGCGCCAGCCTGATTGCCAAGGAATTGTTCGAAAACGCCACCGATGTGAATTTCTACGTCGGCCGCGCCATCAACCCCGCCCACCAGAATCCCGATTTGCCCATCAACTTTGCCATCAAGCAGCAGCTGATCACCAACCTGGCTACCTGCCTGGAGAAAATGGGCAAGCACATCCGCCTGAACTACTTCTAAACGAATGGAGGCACACAAGGAATGCTGCTTTTCGACACCTATGTGCAAAAACTGAAGTACAAGGTTCTGCGGGAGGTTGCCCGCCATGCCTATGAAGGCAACCTGCAGGACTGCTACCTGGACATTCCCAAGCTGATTTCCCCCGGCCCCA
>CAYMOM010000094.1:0-7908 GCA_964391995.1 uncultured Faecalibacterium sp. | reverse complement strand
AGGCTGATGGCATCGAGGTTGCCAGCAAGACCGTCACCGCCGCCGATAACTGGGCGTGGAGTTTTGACAGCCTGCCCAAGTACAACGGCGGCAAGGAGATTGTTTACACCATCACGGAGGACGCAGTGGAAGGCTACACCGCCTCCGTCCAGGGCTACAACGTGACCAACACCCACACTGCGGAAACCACCGCTTTCCGCGTGCAGAAGCAGTGGAGCGGCCTGGAAAAGGGCGAGGAAGCGCCCGCCATCCAGCTGACCCTGTACTGCAATGGCGAAAAGGTGAATGCTGCTACCCCCGTCCCGGACAAGGACGGATGGTACACTTACACCAACCTGCCCGCCTATGTGAACGGCAAGCCGGCGGTGTATACCGCCAAGGAAACCCCGGTGGAAGGCTTTACCGCCGTGTATGCCCAGGGTGACAGCGCCGCCAATGGCGAGTGCATCACCAATGTGAAGCAGCAGCAGACCCCCGAAACCGAGCTGCTGCTGGAAAAGGCCGACAGGCTGAACCCGGCCAAGAAGCTGGAGGGCGCGGAATACACCCTGTATACCGAGGAAGCCTGCCAAAACGTGCTGATGCTCAACGGCCGGATGGCCATTTTCCGCACGGGCAAGGACGGCCGCGCCAGACTGACGGGCCTGCCTGTGGGCAGCTACTGGGTGAAGGAAACCAAGGCGCCTGCCGGCTACGAGGTTGACCCGGTGCCCTATAAGGTGGATGTGGTGCTGAACCCCGAAACACCCACGCTGGTGCAGGTGAGCGACTTCCCCCTGCGGGGAACGCTGTGCCTGAGCAAAACGGTAACGGGCACCAGGACGGACGCTGCCTTCACCTTCGATATTCTGCTGACCTCCCCCACCGGCGAGCCTATTGCGGGCAGCTATGATGCAACCCTGAACGGCCAGCCAGCCGGCCAGGTGACCTTCCAGACGGCGGAGGGCGGCGCTGCGGCCCGGGTAACCCTGAAGGACGGTGACACCCTGGCCATAACCGGCATCCGCGCCGGAACTGCCTTTGCGATTGCCGAGCAAACCTCCGCTGGGTATGATGTAACCACCAGCGGTGCTACGGGAACCATCAGCGATACCGTGGTGAGCGTAGCGAAGTTTGCCAACAGCGCGAAGAAAACCACCTTCCGCGTGCAGGAACAGTGGAGCGGCCTGGAGAAGGGCGAGAAAGCGCCTGCCATCCAGCTGACCCTGTACTGCAATGGCGAAAAGGTGAATGCCGCTACCCCCATCCCGGACAAGGACGGCTGGTACACCTACACCGACCTGCCCGCCTATGTGAACGGCAAGGAAGCGGTGTATACCGCCACGGCGGCGCCGGTGCCCGGCTTCACCACCAGCTACCTGAACAAGGGCGCTGATGCGGAGGAGATCAGCCGTGCCTGCAACAACGGCCTTATCATCAACCGCAAGATTCCTAAAACCGGGGATGAATCCCCCCTGGCCCTGTGGGCGGCGCTGACGCTGCTGACCGCCATGGGCCTGTGCCTGCCCGGCTTGCGCAGGCGCACCCGGTAAACAAATAAAACAGCGCTGCTGCGAACATCCGCAGCAGCGCTCAGCTCACTCACAAACCCTCGCCAGACGTTGCGCTGGCGAGGGTTTGTGAGTGGAAAGACGCTGCAGGTTATTCAGGGTCTTTCAAGGTTTTCTTGAAGGTGGGGAAGAACAGGGCGGCGGCGCAGATGACGGAGATGGTATCCGCCACCGGCTCTGCGCAGAAAACGGCGGTAACCTTATCGCCGGGGAGAATGGCGGGCATCAGATAAATCAGCGGAATCAGCAGGATGATCTTGCGCAGCACTGCCACAAACAGGCTGCACTTGGCATTGCCAATGGCCACGAAGGTCTGCTGGCAGGCCATCTGCACGCCGAAAATGCCAATGGCCAGGAAGTATATGCGCACGCAGGGAATGGCGTACTGCACCAGCGCTGCATCCGGGGTGAACAGGCCCACAAACACCTGGGGCAGCAGCATCACCAGCGCCCAGAAGGCAAAGGCATACACCACGCAGCAGATCAGCAGCAGGCGGAAGCCTTCTTTCACCCGCCGGGTGTTTTTCGCGCCGAAGTTATAGCTGATAATGGGCTGCGCCGCCTGGGCCAGGCCGGACAGGGGCAGCATGGCAAGCTGCATCATGCT
Organism: uncultured Faecalibacterium sp.; assembly: GCA_964391995.1. Lineage (GTDB taxonomy): Bacteria > Bacillota > Clostridia > Christensenellales > Aristaeellaceae > UBA11524. The sequence goes on along the minus strand of CAYMOM010000094.1, from coordinate 5,751 downwards.
GCTGAGGATGGTCATGGCGCCCACAGCCAGGGTGCCGCCGTATTTCAGCAGGGAGGAATTGAAGCACACGGCGATCAGGCTCTCGGTGCTCTGCATAATAAACGGGGAAAGGCCCAGGGCCACACAGGGGCCCAGCAGCTTCCAGTCCAGGCGCAGGTTTCTGGCCCGCAGGCACAGGCCCGTTTTTTCGCCGGTGAGGAATTTCACCACCCACGCCGCGCTGACGGCCTGGGAGATCACCGTGGCCAGCGCCGCGCCCTGCACATCCATCCCGAGCACAAAAATGAAAATGGGGTCAAGGATGGTGTTCAGCACAGCGCCAATGAGCACCGTCAGCATGCTGACCTTGGAGAAGCCCTGGGCGGTGATGAAGGCGTTCAATCCCAGTGCATACTGGACGAATATGGTGCCCAGGCTGTAGATGCCCATGTAGCTGGCGGCATAGCCGATGGTTTCTTCATTGGCGCCGAAAAGCAGCAGCAGGTCACGGTTCCAGATGCCCAGCACCGCCGTCAGCACCAGGGCGGTGAGGGTCAGCAGGGTGGCGCTGGCGCCCATGATGCGCTCCGCCTTGTCCCGGTCGCCCCGGCCCAGTTCGATGGAGGCCCGGGGCGCTGCACCCATGGCAGCCAGGGCAGCAAAGGCGGAGATCATCATAATCATGGGCAGGCACACGCCAACGCCCGTCAGCGCCGCCGTGCCAATGCCCTCAATGTGGCCGATGTAGATTCTGTCAACCAGGTTATACAGCATGTTCACCAGCTGGGCGGTGATGGTGGGGACAGCCAACCGCCGCAGCAGGCGGCCCACCGGCTCCCGGCCCAGGTCAGGGCTGTTCTGCATGGGGGGATTCCTCCTTGGTTTATTGTTCAAAACGGAACGATTATAGCATATTCACCCCACCCTGGCAAGATGCTTTCGTTGACAAAAGCAAGGCTTTCCACTATACTGACCGCAAAGGGAGGTGACCCCCATGCGCAAATGGCTGTGCTGCCTGCTTTTGTTGCTGCCCGCCTGGGCGCTTGCCGCGCCGGACACACCCTACGACCCGGCGCTGATGCTCCACTACCCCCGGCTGACCGCCGCCCAGCAGCAGGTGTTCGACACGGCCTATGCCGCCGCCGCTTCAGGGCAGGTGCAGGTGCCCATTGATGCGGATTACGGCGATGCCTCCGCCGCCATGAACGCCCTTTTGCGGGACTGCCCGGAGCTGTGCGCCCTTTCGCCCACCTATACCCTGCACTATTACCAGGATGCGCCCCACAGGGCCACCGCCATCGGCCTGAGCTACACCATGCCCCTTTCCAGCCAGAGCGTGCTGCTGCAGGCGGCCTCCGGCCTGGCGGCCCGGGCCCAGGGGGATGCCTTTGCCCGGGAGGAGTTTCTCCACAATGCCCTGTGCGCCAAGGTGACCTACGATGCCAGCGGTGCCAATGCCCACAATGCCTATGGTGCTCTGGCAGAGGGCCGCGCCGTGTGCGATGGCTATGCCAATGCCATGGCGCTGCTGCTGCGGCTTTCCGGCATACCCTGCGGTGTGGTGGAGGGGGAAATGAACGCCCGGCCCCATGCCTGGAACCTGGTGCAGGTGGATGGCGCCTATACCTGGCTGGACGCCACCAACGATGACCAGGGTGAAGTGCTGACCCACTTCTTCTTCAACCTGACGGACGAGCTGCTTGCCGCCGCCTACACCCTGACCACCCCCGGCATGCCCGCCTGCACGGACATGTCCGTCAACTGGCATGTGCGCCGGGGTGTATACGTTTCCGGCGAGGCACCAGCCTGGCCCCAGGGCGCAGCCAGCCTGGAGCTGCGCTTTGCCAGCCATGAGGTTTTCCTTTCCCTGCTGGATAGCCTGGGCACCTGGCTGGCCCAGGCCGGCATCCAGGGGCAGTATTCCGCCTGCTATGACCAGGGCCAGCAGTGCCTGCTGGTGCTGCTGGATCAGGCGCCATTTTCCCCTTGTTTCCAGGCTGAACCTGGCATATAATAGAGAAAACAACTTTTCGCAAAGGAGATTCACCATGAACAAGCCGCTTTCAACCCCCAAGGCACCCGCTGCCATCGGCCCCTATGCCCAGGGCGTGCAGGCCGGGCAGATGGTTTTCGTTTCCGGTCAGCTGCCCATCAACCCGGAAACGGGCGCCCTGTGCGCCGGCACCGTGGCGGACATGACCACCCAGTGCATGCAGAACATTGCCGCCATTCTGGCCCAGGCCGGCTGCACCCTGCAGCATGTGGTGAAAACCACCATCTTCCTGAAGGACCTGGAGGATTTTGCCCAGGTGAACGCCGCCTATGCTGCCTTCTTCCCGGAAAATCCCCCTGCCCGGGCCTGCGTGCAGGTGGCTCGCCTGCCCAAGGATGCCCTGGTGGAGATTGAGGCCATCGCCTGCAAGGCATAAAGGAGGTGCGCCATGGCGCGCAGTCAACCCCGCTGGCCCGGCACGGTGGCCACGGTGCTGGGGTGCCTGTGGCTGGGCCTGTTCCCCCTGTGGCAGGACATGACCTACGGACATATCACCCGCACCAAGTGGATCGGCCTGCTGGTTCTGTGCGGCGCAACGGTGCTGAGCTGCCTGGTAACCATGCTGATGCTGGCCCGGCGCAGGCAATTGCGCCAGTGCCTCCACCGGCATCCGGCACAGCTGCTGGCCCTGGCCTATTTCCTATGGGTGGCCCTCAGCGCCTGGCAGGGCCAATGGGCCGGTGCCGTCAACGGACGGGAGCAGCCTGTGGTGCTGATGGGCGCCATCCGCTACGAGGGTTTGCTGACCCACCTGTGCTACTTTCTGGTTTTTCTGATGATGAGCCTTTTCCCGGCACGGCTGCACATTGTGCTCCAGGTGGCGGCAGAGGCCCTGGTGCTTTTCTGCTGCCTGGTTGCCGTGCAGTATGCCGGGGTGAACCCCCTGGGCCTGTTCCCTGAAGGGCGGAGCATTTATGCCAATTACGAGTTTCAGGGCACCATTGGCAACATCGACATGGTCAGCGGCTATCTGTGCCTGGTGATTCCCCTTTTCCTGGGCAGCTTTGTCACCCGGGAAAAGGGCGGCTGGTACCTGCTGGCCGCAGGCAGCCTGGGAGCACTGCTGGCCTGGTGCATCGAGGTGCAGAGCGGGCTGATCGCCCTGGCGCTGCTGTGCGCCCTGCTGGTGCTGGCCCTGCTGTGCCGGCCGGACATGCGCCCCCGGGCCTTGCTGGCGCTGGCTGGCGTGGCCCTGGCCCTGGGTTTGCGTGGCATGCTGTTCCTCCCCTGGCTGGACAGCGCCACACCCCGCGAGCCCCAGCCCGTCCGCCTGGTGATGACGGGCAAGGCGCTGCTGGGCATGGGTGCTGCCGGGCTGCTGGCAGGCGCGGCGCTGCTTTTCCGGCATCATCCGGGGAAGGCCGTGCCCTGGAGGCCGCTTTTGTGCGTGCTGCTGGCCTGCGCTGTGCTGTGCGCGGCAGCAGTGGTGTGCCTGCCCATTCCGGAAAGCGCCGGCGCCCTGTGGGAGCTGCACGAATGCCTGAACGGTCGGGTGCAGGATGCCTTCGGCTCCTGGCGGCTGGGCGCCTGGCGGCACAGCCTGGCCATGGCGGCGGAAAGTCCCCTCTTTGGCAACGGGCCGGACACCTTTTACTACGCCATTCATCACCGCCTGGACACCCTGGGTGAAACCCTGGGCGAAAACTTTGATAACCCCCATAACGAATATGTAGCCATCCTGGTCAACAATGGCGCACCGGCTCTGGTGCTGTATCTGGCCTTTCTGGCGGTGCTGCTGGCCTTCTGCTGGCGCAGAAAGCAGTGGGCGCCGGGCATGGCCATTGTGTGCTTTGCGGCACAGGGGTTTTTCTCCTTCAGCATCTGCCTGATCTCCCCCATGTTCTGGGCAGTGCTGGGCATGGCCGCCGCCCTGTGCGGCAAGGCTGCAACCAACAAAAACGAGGTGCATTGCATTGGTAACGAATTACGAGCTGAAGCTGAAGGCCCGCACAGCCCTGAAGGGCAGCTGGCAGACGGCCCTGATGGTGGCGCTGATTGCCTCCCTCCCATCCCTGGCCAGCCAGGTGGTGGCGGTGCTGACCAATAGCGCCGCCATGCAGACTTTTTCCACCCTGCTGGACAGCCTGCATCAGGATTCCACCGTGGAAGATCTGCTGCGCCTGCTGGAGGATGCCGGCATTTCCCTTTCCAATTATGTGCCCATGGCCGGCACCGGCCTGCTTTCCTGGCTGGTCTCCCCCTTCCTGACCTTGGGCCTACTGAACTACTTCTTCCTGCTGCTCCGTGGTGAAAAGGATGCGCCCATCAGCACGGTGTTTTCCCGGACGGGGTGCTTCTTCAAGGGTATTGGCCTGAACCTGCTCACCTCCCTGCGCACCCTTTTGTGGATGCTGCCCGGCCTGGCCTTGTCCGCCCTGGGAGCGGTGCTGCTCATGTTTACGGATAGCTTCAGCCTGGCCACGGCACTGGTGTATGCCGGCAGCATCGGCATGCTGGTGCCGGGCATCCGCGCTGCGCTGCACTACGCCATGGCCACTCGGGTTATGGCGGAGTGCCCGGAAAAGGGCATTAGCCAGTGCATCCGGGAGAGCATTGCCATCATGCGCCGGCGGAAAATGCTGCTGATCTCCCTGGAGCTGAGCTTCATCCTGCTGAGCCTGCTGATTTCCCTGGCAGAAGGCCTGCTGACGGAACTGCTGGGCGCCGTGCTGGGTGCCACCCTTTCCATGGCCCTGTCCTTCGCACTGAATATCTACATGCAGATGGCTGTCAGCGCCTTCTATGCGGCATATCGCGCGCAAACAGAAATTTGACGGAAATAGAACAAAAAATTCATTTTATTCTGATGAAACCCCATGATTCCTGGATTTCTCCGGCGGAGGAATGCAGGAATTTTGTTTTTCAATTGCATTTTTCACCCCAGAATCTTGCATTGGAGCAGCTTTGCGGGTATAATAGACGCTGAACATTCCTATGGCAGGAGGCTTTTTCCATGGCATTGACGATTTCTCACCGCTGTCAGAACATTGCGCCTTCCGTAACCCTGCAGATCGACGCCCGGGCCAAGGAGATGCGCAGCGTTGGGCTGGATGTGATAGGCTTTGGCGTTGGCGAGCCGGATTTCCCTACCCCCAAGCATATTTGCGATGCCGCCAAGGAGGCCCTTGACCTGGGCAAAACCCGCTACACCCCCGCCGCCGGCACCAAGGAGCTGCGCAAGGCCATCTGCCGCAAGCTGCTGCGGGACAACGACATGACCTATTCCTATGGCGATATTCTGGTGTCCAGCGGCGCCAAACACACCCTGTTCACCATTCTTCAGGGCATCATCGACCCCGGGGACGAGGTGCTGATTCCCACACCCTGCTGGGTCAGCTATCCGGAAATGGTGCGTATGGCCGGCGGCGTGCCCATCTTCATCCCGGCGGATGAAAGCACCAACTTCATTCCCACCAACAAGGATATTGCCTCCCGGGTTACCCGCCGGACGAAGGCCATTATCATCACCAGTCCCTCCAACCCCTGCGGCAGCGTGTGGGATCAGGATCAGCTGCAGTTCGTGGCTGACCTGGCGGTGAGTCACCCCTTCTACGTCATCAGCGATGAAATTTACGAAAAGCTGCTCTACGACGGGCGCAAGCACCTGTCCATTGCCCAGCTGGGCGAGCAGATCAAGGCCCAGACCTTCCTGGTCAACGGCATGAGCAAGGCCTATGCCATGACGGGCTGGCGCATTGGCTATGTGGCAGGCCCCAGGC
>CAYMOM010000093.1:0-7917 GCA_964391995.1 uncultured Faecalibacterium sp. | reverse complement strand
AGGGCGGCGGTGTGCTCGTCCAGCAGGAGCAGCTTGGGCTTTTGCAGGGTGGCCATCAGCAGGGTCAGCGCCTGACGCTGCCCGCCGGACAGCAGGCCAACCTTGGCGGACAGGCGATCCTCCAGGCCCAATTCGAGGGTTTTCAGCTGCTGGCGGAACAGCTCCCGCTCCTTGGCGGTAATGCCCCAGCGCAGGCCCCGGTGCTTGCCGCGGCGGTAGGCCAGCGCCAGGTTTTCCTCAATGCTCATGGTGGCGGCAGTGCCCGTCATGGGATCCTGAAACACCCGGCCCAGGTACTGGGCACGCTTGTGCTCCGGAAGGCGGGTAACGTTCACGCCGTCGATTTCAATGCTGCCTTTGTCCACCAGGAATGCGCCTGCAACGGCGTTGAGCATGGTGGATTTTCCCGCACCGTTGCCACCGATGACGGTAACGAAATCCCCCGCCTGCAGGTGCAGGTCGCAATCGGTCAAAGCACGCTTTTCGGTGATGGTGCCGGGATTGAAGGTCTTGGCGATATGGTTGATGTTAAGCATTGGCCTGTTCCCCCTTTTTCATGGTGCGAAGGGTTGCGGCCTTGCCTTTCCAGTAGGGAACAGCCAAGAACAGCGCCACCACCAGGGCTGTGAGCATTTTCAAATCGTTGGTGTTCAGGCCCAGCCACAAAACCACCTGGATGACCATGTAGTAGATAACCGCGCCCAGGGACACAGCCAGCAGCTTCAGGCCGAAATTGCGGAACAGCTTGCCAAAGACCACCTCGCCAATGATGACAGCCGCCAGGCCGATAACGATGGCGCCGCGACCCATGCTGACATCCGCAAAGCCCTGATACTGGGTCAGCAGGGCGCCGGAAAAGGACACGATGCCATTGGCCAGCATCAGGCCAACCACCTTGCCCAGGTTTGTGTTGATACCTTGCGCCCGGGCCATGCTGCTGTTGGAGCCGGTGGCCCGCAGGCTGCAGCCGTACTCGGTGCCGAAGAACCAGTACAGCAGCACAATCAGCACCAGGGTGAACAGCACCAGCAGCAGGATGGGATTGTTCCAGTCCAGGGTGCGGACATAGCGGGAGGAAACCAGCAGGTCAAATTTGTTGGCACTGACGGAAACATTGGCTTTGTTGCCCATGATCCGCAGGTTGACGGAATACAGCGCCAGCTGCGTGAGGATGCCAGCCAGAATGGCGGGAATGCCCATGCCGGTGTGCAGCACGCCCGTCACCAGGCCAGCCAGCATGCCTACGCCGAAGGCCGCCAGCAGGGCCAGCGCCGGGTCGCACCCGGAGGTGATGAGCATGGCAGCTACAGCACCGCCGGTGGCGATGGAGCCATCCACCGTCAGGTCGGACACATCCAGAATGCGGTAGGTGATGTATACGCCAATAGCCATAATGCCCCAGATGATACCCTGGGAAATGGCTCCGGGCATGGCATTGAGCAGCTTGATGATTTCCAAAGCGGGAATCCTCCTTGCGCGAGTGATGCAAAAGGGCGCCATGAAGGGGTGCATCCGCCTTCATGACGCAGGAAGTACGGTGTTACTCGATGGGCAGGTAATCCTCGGGGATGGTGACGCCCAGCTCGTCAGCGTTGGCGGCGTTGTACATCTTGGTGAACTTGGGCGCGTAGCGAATTTCCATATCGGCAGGGTTGGCGCCGTTGACCAGGATTTCGTAGGCCATTTCGGCAGAAGCGCAGCCAAGGTCGTAATAATCGATGGACAGGGTGGCCACGCCGCAGCCGGAGCAGATGCCGCTTTCGCCGGCGATGACGGGAATCTGAGCAGGAATGACCACGTTGGCAATGGTTTCGGTATAGGTGGCGGCGGTGTTATCCGTGGGGATGTACATGACATCGATTTCCTCGGTAGCCAGCTGGGCAACGGAGGCCACATCGTTGGAATCGGCAAAGGGGAATTCCTTCACGGTCAGGCCGGCGCTGACCAGGTATTCGGTGATGACCTTCACCTGGTAAACGGAATTGGCCTCGGCAGAGCAATACAGGATGCCCACGGTTTTCGCTTCAGGGAACAGCTCCTGGATCATGGCAGCCTGTTCATCCAGGGGAGCCAGGTCGGAGGTGCCGGTCACGTTGGCGGCACCCTCGATGAAATCATACACGGTAACGGAGGTACCCACAACCGGGATATCCGCCGTGGCGTTCATCACAGCCTGAACGGCAGGAGTAGCATTAGCCAGCACCAGGTCAACGCCATTGGTCACCAGCTCGTTGGCCAGGGTGGTGCAGGCAGGCACGTCGCCGGAGGCATTGGTTTCTTCAAACTTGACCTGGTCGTTCAGCTTTTCCTTCAGCGTATCCATAAAGCCTTGGGTTGCGCGGTCCAGCGCAGGGTGCTGCACCAGCTGCAGAATACCAACGGTGTAGGTTTTGCTTTCCGCCAGGGCGGCGGTGCAGCCAAGCAGCAGGCACAGGGAGAGCAACAGGGCAATCAGCTTTTTCATGGTGGGGTTCCTCCTTCAAATGCTACTTGCAGAAGCACGCTTCTGCGTCTACAGGCAAGAGTTTACCTTGAAAAACCGCCCCGTGTCAACCGGTTGGCAAATTTAGCACAAAATAAGTACATTCGCAAAAAATGCCCCCAGCACGGGGGCGTAAAGGCAAAATCAGTTGCTGAACAGCAGTTCTGCATAAGTGGGGAAGGGCCAATACTCCTTGCCCACCATGGTTTCCAGCGCATCGGCAGCGGAGCGGATGGCGTTCATGGCGGGGATGACCGCATCCCGCTGATAGGTGGCGGCGGTCAGTGCGTCTGCATTCCGGTTGGCGCCCAGAATGGCCTGCTGTAGGGCATCAATGCTGTCGGACAGGCGGGCGCATTCCTCCGTCAGCTGCTGCAGCAGCTTTTCCTCCGGCGCGGCGGTCAGGGCAGGGGACACATCCTTGATGGCCTTGGCCTGCCGGGCCACATCGCCGGTGAAACGCATGGCGGCAGGGAGAATCTCCCGCCTGGCCATGGTCAGCGCGGTTTCCGCCTCGATGTTGATAACCTTGGCATACTCCTCCAGCTTGATTTCATACCGGGAGCGCATTTCCGTTTCGGAAAAAACCTTATGGTCGCTGAAGAGCTTGATGTTCTTGGGGTCGATCATGCAGGGCAGGGCATCCGGCGTGGTGCGCAGGTTGGAAAGGCCCCGGCGCCGGGCTTCCTCCACCCAGGCGGGGGAGTAGCCGTTGCCATCGAAAAGAATGCGCTTGTGCTGGCGAATTTCCCGGACGATCAGGTCGTGCAGGCTGGCCTGGAAGTCCTCTGCCTTTTCCAGCTCATCGGCAAACTGCCGGAGGGACTCGGCTACGGCGGTGTTCAGCACCACGTTGGCATCGGATATGGAAGCGCTGGCACCCAGGGAGCGGAACTCGAACTTGTTGCCGGTGAAGGCAAAGGGAGAGGTGCGGTTCCTGTCGGTATTGTCCTTGGGAAACTTGGGCAGCACATGAACGCCGATGGTCAGGTCGCTGTGCTCCCGGCTGTGGTAGGGTGCACCGGACTCGAAGGCATCCAAGATTTCGTTCAGCTCGTCACCCAGGAACATGGAGATAATGGCGGGTGGTGCTTCGTTGGCACCCAGGCGGTGGTCGTTGCCGGCACTGGCAACGGAAACACGCAGCATGTCCTGATAATCATCCACCGCCTTGATGACGCTGACCAGGAACAGCATGAACTGGGCGCTTTCGAAGGGACTGTCCCCGGGTTCCAGCAGGTTGTAGCCGGTGTTGGTGGTCATGGACCAGTTGTTGTGCTTGCCTGAGCCGTTCAGGCCCTGGAAGGGTTTTTCGTGCAGAAGGCACACAAAGCCGTGCTTCTTGGCGACCTTCTTCATCATTTCCATGGTCAGCTGGTTATGGTCGCAGGCGACGCTGGACACGGTGAAGACGGGCGCCATTTCGTGCTGGGCTGGTGCTGCCTCGTTATGCTCGGTTTTCGCCAGGACGCCCAGCTTCCACAGCTCCTCGTCCAGCTCGGTCATAAAAGCCTTGATCCGGGGCTTGACGGAGCCGAAGTAGTGGTCGTCCATCTCCTGGCCCTTGGGAGGTTTGGCACCGAAAAGGGTGCGCCCGGTGAAGATCAGATCCATCCGCTTTTCGTAGAGCTTCTGATCCACCAGGAAGTATTCCTGCTCAGGGCCTACGGTGGGCACCACCCGGGTGGCATCCCGCCCGAAGAGCTTCAGCACGCGGAGCGCCTGCCTGTTCAGCGCCTCCATGGAGCGCAGCAGCGGCGTTTTGGTGTCCAGTGCTTCGCCGCCATAGGAGCAGAAGGCTGTGGGAATGCACAGCACGTTGTTCTTGATGAAGGCGTAGGAGGTGGGATCCCAGGCGGTATAGCCGCGGGCTTCGAAGGTGGAGCGCAGGCCGCCGGAAGGGAAGGAGGAAGCATCGCTTTCGCCCCGAACAAGCTCCTTGCCGGAGAAAGTCAATATCATCTGTCCGCCCTCTGTGGGGCTGATGAAGCTGTCGTGCTTTTCGGCAGTGATGCCCGTCATGGGCTGAAACCAGTGGGTATAGTGGGTCACGCCCTTTTCCACGGCCCATTCCTTCATGGCGTGGGCAATGACGGCTGCCAGATCGGCATCCAGCCGGCGGCCCTCGTTGATGGTCTTCTTCAGTGCCCTATAGGCATCCTTGGGCAGGCGCTCCTGCATCACGGCATCGTTGAATACATTGCTGCCGAACAGCTCGTGTAGCTTGGCCATGGTTGCTCTCCTCCTCCATCTGCCTGGAAGGATACAGCAGCTGCTGCATCCCATGTGGGAAAGTATAGACGGTGGAGAAACTTGTGTCAAGGTTTTTTTCCGCTGGTCATGAAGGGAAAAACGTGCTATAATGTTATCATGCGGTAAAGTGCGATAGTGCCGCGAAAAGGAGTGGTGCGTATGTATGAATCCAGAATCAGGAACGACCAGGCTGACCTGCTGATGGAGGCTGTGCTGCGGCTGGACACGGTGGAGGATGCGTATCGCTTTTTTGAGGATATCTGCACCATTCCGGAGCTGCGCAGCATTGCCCAGCGGCTGGAGGTTGCTGCCCTTCTGCGCAGCGGCGTGACCTATCAGGATATTGCCAGAAGGACGGGCGCGTCCTCTGCCACCATCAGCCGGGTCAACCGGGCGCTGCTTTATGGCGCCGGCGGTTATGACAGGGTGCTGAATGCCCTGGAGAAGGATGGTATGATTGCGAAGCTGGATGCTTCAGAGCGGAAAGATTGAGGTATGTAAAATGGATTTGAGTATGCTCAACCCGGAGCAGCGCCTGGCTGCTGAAACCCTGGAAGGCCCTGTGCTGATCCTGGCTGGCGCGGGCAGCGGAAAGACCCGCGCGCTGACCTGCCGCGTGGCTAACCTGATGGATCACGGCGTGCCCGCCTGGTCCATCCTTGCGCTGACCTTTACCAACAAGGCTGCCAGGGAAATGAAGGAACGCATTACCCAGCTGGTGGGCGATCAGGCGGAGGAGGCATGGATCTCCACCTTCCACGCCACCTGCGCGCGAATTCTGCGCCGGGATATTGAAAAGCTGGGGTACTCCCGCTCCTTTGTCATCTATGACGATGATGACCAGGGTGCGGTGATCAAGGAAATCCTCAAGCGCTTCAACATCGATGAAAAGTTTCTTCCTCCCCGGGAGATTAAGGCGAAAATCTCCGATGCGAAGAATAAGCTCATGTCCCCGGACGAGTGGTTTGCCAAAACGGAGCGGGATCACCGCAACCAGCTGCTCCACGATGTGTTTGTGGAATACGAAAACCGGCTGCGGAGCCTGAACGCCCTGGACTTTGACGACCTGCTGATGAAAACCCTGGAGCTGCTGGCGGATCATCCGCCGGTGCTGGACTATTATCGAAAAAAGTTCCGCTATGTGCTGGTGGATGAGTATCAGGATACCAACTTTGCCCAGTACACCCTGGTGAAGCTCCTGACCGACCAGAGCCGGAACCTGTGCGTGGTGGGCGATGACGACCAGTCCATTTACGGCTGGCGGGGTGCGGACATCCGCAACATTCTTGACTTTGAAAAGGATTACCCCGATGCCACCGTCATCAAGCTGGAGCAGAACTACCGCTCCACCGCCAACATCCTCGATGCCGCCAACCAGGTGATTGCCCACAACACTGGCCGCAAGGAAAAGGCCTTGTGGACGGAGACCGGCGAGGGGGAATCCATCAAGGTATACTGCGCCGGGGACGAGCGGGAGGAAGCCGCCTGGGTGGCTGACCGCATCCGCCAGCTGAATCGGCACGGCGAGGTTTACGGGCACATGGCCATTCTGTACCGCACCAATGCCCAGAGCCGCGTGATTGAAGAAATGCTCATGCGCTCCGGCATACCGTATAAAGTGTTTGGCGGGCAGAAATTCTATGACCGCAAGGAAGTGCGGGATGTGGTGGCCTATCTGCGGGTGATTGTGAACCCGGCGGATGATATTTCCCTGCGCCGCATTATCAACGTACCCAGGCGCTCCATTGGCGACAGCACCGTGCAGGAATTGGTGAACCACGCCCGGGAGAACGATATGCCCCTTTACAGTGCCCTGAGCGACATTCCCGAGGGCCTGTCCTCCCGGCCGAGAAAGTGCGTGGGGGATTTCTTCCAGCTGATGACCATGCTGGTGGCCATGAAGGACGTCATGCCCCTGGCTGATTTTGTGAAAACACTGGTGGAGAAAACCGGGCTGATGGAGCAGTATCAGAAAGAGGACACCGAGGAAAGCCGCAGCCGGGTGGAAAACATGCAGGAGTTCCTGGGCGCGGTGGAGGAGTTTGCCAAGGCGGACGAAAGCGCCACCCTGGAGGATTACCTGGAAAATGTGGCCCTGGTGACCGATCTGGACACCCAGGAAAACAGCAAGGGGTACATCACCCTGATGACCCTGCACTCCGCCAAGGGCCTGGAGTTCCCCACTGTGTTCATGACCGGTATGGAGGAAGGCATCTTCCCTTCTTCCCGGAGCCTGATGGATGAATCCCGGCTGGAGGAGGAGCGCCGGCTGTGCTATGTGGGCATCACCAGGGCGCAAAAGAGGCTGTTCCTTTCCCGGGCACAGCACAGAATGCTGTACAACCAGGTGAACCACAACGCCCCCAGCCGCTTCCTTGGCGAGATTCCCCAGCGGCTGCTGGAGGACGAGTGGGCACAGAAACGGGAGGCGGCCTTCCACAATGCGCCTGCGCCCATGCCCAAGGGGTATGGCTCCAGCTATGGGCTGCGCTCTACCCCCGCCATGGCGGATCTGGGCAAACCCAAGCTGACCCTGGGCGGCAATGCCCTGGGCATTCCCGGCGTTCAAAAGGGGTTTGCGCCCTCCAAGGCCCGCCAGCTGGCAGGAACCGCCATGCAGAACCTGTTCCGGCAGGGGGACAGGGTGATACACCGCAAGTTTGGCGAAGGCCGCGTAGTGGCCCTGCTGGGCAGCGGCGCCGATGCCCGCATACAGATTGAGTTTACCGCCTATGGCGTGAAGGAGTTTGTGCTTTCCATTGCGCCCATTGTGAAGCTGGAGGATGACGAATGACCGACTATGCTGCGCAGATGCGCCCGCTGATTGACCGGCTGAATGAAACGGCACATGCCTATTATGTGCTTGGCGAGCCTGTGATTTCCGATATGCAGTGGGATCAGCTGTACGATCAGCTGGTAGCACTGGAAAAGGAAAGCGGACTGATCCTGCCTGATTCTCCCACCCAGCGCGTAGGCGGCGAACCCCTGAAGGGTTTTGACGAGCACCGGCACATTAACCGCTTGTGGAGCATGGACAAGGTGCAGTCCATCGGCGCCCTGGAGGACTGGATTCGCCGCACGGAAAAGCTGGCAGGCCGCAGCGATTTGCAATACTATGTGGAATACAAGTTCGACGGCCTGACCCTGAACCTGACCTATGAGGGCGGCAGGCTGGTGCAGGC
>CAYMOM010000092.1:0-8092 GCA_964391995.1 uncultured Faecalibacterium sp. | reverse complement strand
ACCTCCCTCCGGGAGGGAGGTGGCAGCCGCTTGCGGCTGACGGAGGGAGAATGCGGGGACACTCGCCGCATAACAGCACGCCTTGTGCCTTACAGTCTCCCATTCATAATGCCCAGAATCAAATTGCCATTGTTGAAAATGGGCGCCAGGGTGCTTTCATCAATCAGGGTGGAAAGGAAGTCCAGGGGCACCACAGTCAGCACCAGGGGCACCAGGGCAAACAGCGCATAGCAGATCAGCACACCCCGCAGAAAGCCAAAGGCGCCGCCAGCCAGCCAGTCCAGCTGCTTGAGCAGCGGAAAGCGGAACACGGCCTTCAAAAGGTTGACCACAATGGACAGCACAATGTAAATGCCTGCAAAGCACAGAAGAAAGCAGATGATGTTGATGCAGGCAATGAGGATGGTCTGGCTCACATAGTCGCCCACCTGGGTCACGCCGGTGTATACCTGCTGCTCCAGGTTCACCTGCAGAAGGGTATCCAGGGGCGCAGGCAGCTGCACCTTGGTGACAATCTCCGCAATTTTCTCCTGGGTCAGGGTTGCCACATTGGTCAGGGCCAGCTCCAGGTCACCCAGGCGGGTGGAGGCATCGGTATAGGTGAGCAGGGTGTTCATCAGCTCCTGGTTGCCCTGGATCAGCGAGGACACATGGGGATACACCAGGAAGGACAGCAGAAAGGCGATCAGCCCGCCGCCGGCGTTCAGCACCGTGCTGATGAACCCCCTGTAAAAGCCAAACAGCACGCTCAGCGCCATCAGTCCCAGCACCACATAGTCAACAGCGTTCATGGGTCAGCCTCCTTCAGTCCTTGGCCTCCTTGGCAAATTGCTCCTCTTGCAGGCGGGTCAGGATAGCATTGTGGTCGCCGCCCTCGGCGTAGATTTCGTTAATCTCCTCAATTTCCGAAACCCGCAGGGCAGGCGTGCAGTAGTTGCAGCGCTTCAGCTTGGCAAAGCCTTCGTCCTCCAGCTGGCTGTAGCTGAAAGGCTCAAAGGTGCGCTTGGGCGCCATGTAGCAGAAGGAGGACGAATGATAATATTCGCCGCCTTCCGGGTTATAGTACAGGGTCAGGTCATCATCGGGGATGCCGATCTGCCGGCCCTGCCAGTCCTCCCAGACGAGCAGCTTGGTGTTGCGTGCCCGGTTGTTCCACAGCCAGGCCATGTTGATGCCCTCGGGGGTTTTCCGGCGCTGGACGCGGATGCACCCGTGGCTGGCCTTGCTGCCCAATGCCGGCTCGGTATAGCCATAATTTTTGCTGCCGTCGGCATTGATCAGGTGGGGAACCTCGTGCATCAGGTCGCCGCTGTTGAAGCGGATGCCCATGCCGCATTTCATGTTGCCGCTGTCAAAATCGCCCACGGCGCTGGTCAGCAGGAACTCGCCGGAGCGGGTTTCGTTAAAGGGCTGGGTTTCGTTCACCAGGCCGGTGGAAACCAGCATGGTGGTAAACAGCTTGCCTTCTTTGAACAGGTACATCCGCTGGGTCAGCTTATCCACCACAATGCCGTATTCCGTCTGGGGCTTGACCTCCTTCAGGTAGGAAGTTTTCACATAGCCCTGCACCAGCATGTTCCAGCGCTTCACGGCGCTGCTCTTGAAGGAGGAGGAGTACGCCTCAATCAGCGACCAGCCGTTGTCCAGGGTTTCCAGCACATGCACGCCCTGGTTCATGCAGGTCACAACGCCCACACCCTGGCTGTCCTCGTCCGGCTCAGCCCGGAGGGTCACCTGCAGGCGCTCGGCCTTGTCCTTGCTGGAATAGAGGATGGTCATGGGCTGCATCAGCACTTCCCACACGGCTTCCTCGTCGGTAATGTCCATGGGCAGCGTCCAGTAGTTTCGGTTCGCATCGGTATAGGGGCTGGAGTAGCTGGGGGTGAACACCGTTTCGCCGGCGGGTTCCTCCGTGGCGGCAGGCTCCGGGGTTTCATCCACCACATTGCCGTCAATATCGAAGATGATCTCCTCCACCACTTCCTCCGCCGGCTGGGCGGAAGGCTCGGCAGAAGGCTCGGCAGAAGGCTCGGCAGAGGGCTGCTGGGTGGCCGGCGCCACAGGCTCAAAGCCGGAAAGGGTCAGGGCCAGGTGCTCCTCGTTGGAGCTGAAGTCCTCGTCATCGGTCAGCTGCAGGGTCAGGAAAGCTGTTCCGTCCGCAATGCCCAGCTGGGTGTACAGATCCGTTTCCCACCGGTAGCTCTGCCTGCCTTCGGTCACCGGCACGGCGGCGATCTCCAGGTGCTGGCCGCCCTGCAGAAGGCCCACGGTCAGCGTGCCATCGCAGCTGGCGTAGAAATCCACCGCAACAGGCATGGCAGGGGTAGCGATCTGGGCGGAAAGCGCCATGCTGGTCAGGTAGGGGGCATCAGCGCCCACGGTAACGGGGGCGGAAGCGGTTTCGCCGTTCAGGCTCACCACCAGCTGATAATCCCCCTGGGGCGCGGCAGCACCCTGATAGGTGCCGTTCCACCACAGGCGGTTTTCACCGGCCACAGCGGCGTAGTTTTCCACCACAACGGAAATGGTCTGCCCCTGGGCGTCCTTCAGCAGCAGTTCCGCGGTGCCTTCCGCAGGCGCGGTGAAGCTGAGGGTTACGGCCTTGCCCGGGCGGATGTGGGTTTCCGGCACAGCCACCGAAAGGGTGCCTTCCGCCAGCGCCGCGCTGCACAGCAGCAACAAGGCGAACATCGTCAGTAGTTTGCGCATGGTTTTCCTCCAGGTTGATTTATCTTGCGTTCAAATATGAAACGATTGAAGGACGCAAAAACTTGCGCGCCCTTTATCATAGCAGATTTTTTGCTCCTTGGCTAGCCCTTCAGGCCCAGCAGTTCAAGCCCTGATGCAGCCCGCAGCGGGCACGGGTCATCCGGGAAGCGGTTTTCTGCATCCAGCAGGCAGGCAAGCATGCCCGCATTGCGCCCGGCAGCGGTGTCCAGGGGGCGGTCGCCAATCATGATGCACGCCGCCCCATCCAAATGATGCTTGTGCAGCAGGTGCAGCAGCCCGTCCGGGGCAGGTTTCCGGGGGAAGCCGTCATCCCCGGTTACGCTGTCCGTGAAGAAATGTTTCAAGCCTGCCGCTTCCAGGTAGTCCAGCGCATCCCTGTCCCGGTGGGTCACCAGATAGTGCCTGCCCGGCAGGCCTGCCAGCGCCTGTGGTATGCCGGGCACGGGGCGGATCATCCCGGGCAGCAGCTGTTTTTCATACCGGCGGAAATCCGCCAGCAGCGCCGGCATGTCGCTGCCCAGGGCAGCCAGCGCATGGGAAAGGCTGACTTTCAGCAGCGCCAACCCGTTTTCGGCGCTCAGGGACATTCCCCGGTCAGCCGCCACGCGGAGCAAGGCTTCCGTCATGGCGGGATAGGTGTCCATCAGCGTGCCGTCAAAATCCCAGAAGAAGTGCCGCAAAGGCGGGTCGTTCAGGGCCAGGCGGCGTGCCACCGCCGTGTCCGCCGGGCAGAAGGTGTAGCCCAGCATGTCCCTGCAGCGGACGAAGGCACAGCTTTCGTGCTCCGTCAGCACCGGCGCGGCGCAGGTGGTTCCCTCAATGAAGTGAAATAGGATGCCCTGGGCCTGCTGCTGGCAAACTTCCCGCAGGCCCTCAACAGGCAGGGAAAGCTCCTCCATCAGCTCCCGGTGCAGGCAGTCGCAGGGGGATTCCCCCGCCTCCAGCTTGCCGCCGGGAAACTCCCACAGGTGGGCGTTGCTGCGCCCTTCGCCACGCTGGCAGATGAGCACCCGCCCATCCTCCCGGCGAATGATGCCGGCGGAAACCTGAATCATGTCCGTCACTCCTTCACGGTAATGCCCAGCAGCGCCGCCAGGCCAATGGCCTGCACCGGGGTTACAATCATCCCCTGCACATCCCTCAGGCCAATGCGTAGGGCATCCAGCCGGCAGGTGCGCAGGTCGGCGCCCTTCATGGGCGTCATGTGGATGGTGGCCTGGGTCAGGTCGCAGTCCTGGCATTCCCAGCGGGTCAGGCTGCACTCCACCAGGGCAGCATCCCGCAGGATGCACCGCTGAAACACTGCCCTGTCCGTTTTGGTGCGGGTCAGGTTCAGGTAATCCATACGGCAATCGGCAAAAAGGGTGTTCCGCAGCACATTGTGGGCCATGTCAGTCCCGGTCATGCGGCAGCCGGTGAACTGCACCCGCTGGAACACCGCATCCTCCAGCCTGCAGCCGGAAAGGTCGCAGTGGTCAAACACCACATCCACAAAGGCGGCGCGGCGCAGGTCGGCATTGGCAAGGTTCACCTTCCGCAGAATGCAGGTGCGGAACTCCCGTCCCCGCAGGTCGCACTCCGCCAGCTCCAGGCCGGAGAGCAGGTAATCCTCGTGCTCGTCCTCATTGGGCAGGGTGTGGAGCTCCGGCAGGCCTTCGGGCAGGTTGGGGGCATCCAGCTTCATAGGTTCATGTCCTCCACGATTTTCTCCACATGCCGCCGGGCCTGGCTGGCTGCATCCGCCGCCTGCCGGGCAGACAGGGGCGTATCCCCCATCAGGCCCACAAACTGGCTCACCTTCAGGCCCAAGGCCTCCTGCATGGCGGCATCGCTGCCCTGGGGTGCCACCAGGTAGTAGCACAGAAGGGAATCCTCCTGCCCGATGCGGTGCGCCCGGTCCTCCGCCTGGGAATGCACCGCCGGGGACCAGTCCAGCTCCCCAAACACCACGCAGGTGGCTCTTTGCAGGTTCAGGCCGCTGGCGGCACGAAGGCTGATGCACAGCAAATTGGTTTTCCCGGTCATGAAGCGTTCCACCGCCTTGTCCTTCATGGCGGAGGTTTCTCTCCCCGTGATGAACCCCGGGGAAAAGCTGTGCAGCTCTTTTTTGTAAATGTCCATCACCTCGTGATGGTGGGCAAAGAGCAGCACGGTTTCGCCGCCCTCCAGCAGGGCGCGGACAAACTGGCACACATAGGGCGCCTTGGCAGCGCCGGTGGCCTGCCGGGCGCGCTGGGAAATGCTTTCTTCCAGCATGGCCCGGGCGGAGGCCGTCAGCGTGCCATCGGTTTTCCATCGCAGCACCTGGGGGAGAATGGGTTCCATCAGCCGGGCGTAAACCTTGTCGTTCCAGTCCAGTTCCTGCACCAGGCGGCGCTTGGGGGGCAGTTCCTTCAAAACATCCTGCTTGGTGCGGCGGAGCATCAGCCCTTCACGCTTCAGGTAGGCGCCCAGCAGGTCGGGCTTCACCACCACGGCGCTGCCGTAGCCATAGCACCACTCCCGGGAAAAGCTCTCCCAGTCCCCCAGGAAGTGATAGTCCAGGATGTTGATCACGTTCCAGATCTCTCCGCCCCGGTTGTAGATGGGCGTGCCGGACAGGCCAATCACCCGCTCGCAGCTTTCGGAAAGCAGGCTGGCAGCGGAGTATTTCTCCGTGCCGGTGTGGCGCAGCTCCTGAATTTCGTCAAAAATCACCGCCCGGAAGGGCAGCGTGGGCAGAACTTCCTTCCAGCCGCGCAGGAGCAGGTAGTGCATGATGTACACATCCGCCTCGGGCAGGTCGTAAGGCTTCAAACCCCTGATGACATGCACCCGTGGCGGCTGTCCGTCCAGCCGCAGGAAGCGGGCGGTTTCCTCCTGCCAGTTGCGGGTCAGGTGGGCGGGGGGAATCACCAGCGCGGGAAAGGCGCGGGTGCCGGCCAGCCAGGCCAGGGCCTGCACGGTTTTGCCCAGGCCCATTTCATCCGCCAGCAGGCAGCGGTCGTGCTGCAAAAGGAACCCCAAACCCTCCTGCTGAAAGCCCATCAGTTCGCCTGTGAAGCTCCCTTCCGGCGGTGTGGCGCTGGCAGGCATCCGGGCAGCTTTTTCCCGGCGGATGGCAGCGTTTCTGGCATCTGCCACAGCCTTGTCCCACAGGGGCAGGTCGGAAAGTTTCACCGTCAGGGGAAAGCGGAGCATCAGCCAGCACAGTTCGCCCACCATCCGCCGGTGGGCGGTGAAGCGTGCCTCACCCCGCTTGCTGCCGGCGGAGCCGGGGAACAGCCGCTTGCACATTTCCGTTACGGATGGGTCGCCCTTCACCACCCAGCATTTGCTGCGGCGGTTGTAGCTCAGCGTGCCGTACACATGACCGGGTGCACTTTCCACCGGACGCAAATAAGCCGGAAGAAGCTCCTCCTCCGGCTGCTGCTCATCGTCCCAGTTTTCCATCATAGTGCAATCCCCCACAATCGGTTCAGGCAGATGACCTGCACAGGCTTGCCGCAAAGCTGACGGGGCAGATCCACGCTGCGCTCCGCCACCAGCACCAGGGCGGTAATCTGCTGGCACCGGGCATAGCGGGTCAGCTGCTCCACCAGCCTGGCCCGGACAGGCTTGCCCCGTTTGATTTCAATGCCCACGCTGCCGCACAGCAAATCAATGCGGCAGCGTGGCGCCAGGGGAACCTCGTGCTGAAGGGGTATCCCCCGGGCGCTAAGGGTGTCCATCACCAGGCGGTGCAGGTCGTACTCGCCCTGCTGGATGGGCGCCCGCAGGCACCGGAGTGCCGCTAAAATCTCGTCCATCAGTAAATACCTGCCATGGCCTGGGTCAGCTGGCCCATGGCAATGGCCACATCGCTCTGGCTGGGCGCGCCGGAGGCAATCACCGCCTGCAGGTAGCTGATGGCGTTTTGAATGCTCTGATACTGGGCGCCGGAGGCGTCCATGCCGTTCAGCATGCTCTGGGCCTGGGAAATCAGCAGCTGGGCATCGGGGATGAGGGTGTTTTCCACCAGGGTGGAGCCGCTGTTGGAGGCGTTGTGATAGGTGCATGTGCCGGATACCGCTGCGGCATTGCCCAGGTATTCTGCCAGCACATCCTCATAGCTGGAGCCGATGAACTTGTACAGTGGGTGCCCCTGGGGGATGCGCACAACGCCCTTTTCCACCTGATAGGGGCAGTACTGGGAGGCGATCTGTCCGCTTTCGGCGCAGACGGTCTGGGTCACATGCATCTGGCAGGACACCGTGGGCACGGTGCCTTGCGCCCACCAGTCCGTCACCACGCCGTAACCCATGGCATCGTTGCGGCAGGCATCGGTAGCCAGCTGACCGGAAACCGCGCAGGTGGTGGCCTTCACCAGGCCGTACTGGGTGGGATCACCATCCAGAATATCCCTGTTGGCAAGGCCCTTCTGGGTGTGAATCTTGCTCATGTAGCTCTGCCAGATGGGCGCCGCCGCGCCGGAGCCGGTGGACTTGCCGCTTAGGGCTTTATAGTTATCATGACCCACCCAGATGGCGGAGGAGTAGTACCCGGTCATACCGGCGAAAAACACGCCCTTCTGGTCGGAGTTGGTGCCGGTCTTGCCGCCCACGGTCTGGCCCTTGATCTTGGCGGAGGTACCCGTGCCGCTGGACACGGCGTCCTTCAGCATGTCCACAATCATCCAAGAGGTGGACTCGGAGAACACCCGGCGGCGCTCCTGCTGGGCGTGCCCGTCCCACACCACATTGCCTTCGGAATCGGAAATGCCCAGCACGGAAATGGGCTCCTGGTACACGCCGCCATTGGCAAGCACGCCGAAGGCCACGGTCATCTGCATGGGGGTAATGCCGCTGGAACCCAGGCTCAGGCCGAAGGGTGTTTCGTCAATATGGTCTTCATCAATGCCCAGGCGCAGCAGGAAATCCGTGGAGCGCTCCACACCCACCATGGTCATCAGGGTCTGGGCAGCGGCGGTATTCAGGCTTTTCTTCATGGCATAGCGCAGGGTGGTAGGCCCGGTGTAGCCTCCGCCGCCATAGTTTTTCGGCCAGGTATCGTTGCCCTTGGCGTCCTTCCAGCCGGAGATGGGCAGGGGCATGTTGTACACAATGCTGGCCGGGGAGGCGCCCAGCTCCAGGGCGGGCGCATACACCGCAATGGGCTTGATGGAGGAGCCAACAGGCATTTTCATGTCCACGGCCCGGTTCAGGGTTTTCTTCGCAGTGGGCTTGGTACGGCTGCCCACAATGGCCTTCAGCTCGCCGGTGCGGTAGTCCAGCACCACGGCAGCGGCCTGGGGCTGGATGATCTCGTCATAGGTACCGTCGGCATTCTTGCTGCGGTACACCTTGTCGGAAGGGTCGCGGAGGGAGGGATACTTGCTCCAGTT
>CAYMOM010000091.1:0-8093 GCA_964391995.1 uncultured Faecalibacterium sp. | reverse complement strand
AGATTTCGCCGCCCTGCAGCTCGTGGAAGCGCATCAGCAGATTGACCATGGTGGTCTTGCCCGCGCCAGTGGGGCCAACGATGGCAATCTTCTGTCCCGGCCTGGCAATGGCGGAAAAATCATGGATGATGGTTCGGTCAGAGTCCTCGTAGCCGAATTTCACATGCTTGAACTCCACCGCGCCCTGCACGTTTTCAAGGCGCTTTGTCTTGTGGCTCTCGTCCTCCATCTCCTCTGCCTCAAGGAATTCAAACACGCGCTCGCCGGCTGCGGCTGCGGACTGAAGGGACTGCATGGACTGCGCCAGCTGAGAAAGGGGCTGCGTGAAATAGCGCACGTACATGACAAAGGCAACGATGATAGAAAAATCAATGCTGCCATTCATCGCCAGCGTTCCGCCAACAATACAGACCGCCACATAGGCAAAGTTGCCAATGAAGGTCATCAGCGGCATCATCAGGCCGGAAAGGCAATGCGCCCTAAAGCCGCTCTCCCGCAGCCTTCCATTGAGTTCATCAAAGGTGGCGTTCGCCTGTGCTTCACCATTGTACGCCTTCACAACGGTGTGACCGGCATAGATCTCCTCAATATGTCCATTCAGCGCACCCAGATTTTTCTGCTGGCGGGAGAAATACTTCTGGCTTCTGCCCATGATCGCCATCATCAGCACAAAGCCCGCAAGCGTTGCCAGTACCGCCGTCAGCGCCATGATCCAGTTGGTAATCAGCATCATGAGCAGGCTGCCGAGGAACAGCACAATCTGGGAGATCATATTGCCCACGCTCTGATTGAGGGACTGACCGATGGTGTCCACATCGTTGGTCACGCGGGAGAGCACATCGCCGGTGGTATTGCGGTTGTAGTACCAGATGGGCAGGCGATTGATCTTCCGGGAAATATCACCGCGCATGGTTCTGGACACCCGCTGGGTGAAGGTTGCCATCATCCACTGCTGGCCAGCCGAAAGCAGCCAGCTGGCAGCATAAAAGCAGATCAGCGTAACGCACACCTTCACCACGGCATCCAGGTCGATGCTGCCTGTAAGCAGACCGGCTTCAATATAGCCGGCGATTTCCGACAGCTTATCGGGGCCGAGCAGCTGCAGCACCGTGCCGATTGCCGCGCAGCAAATGGCAGCCACAAAGAGCGCCGTGTATTTTTTGCAGTATGCCAGCAGCTTTTTCCAGGTACCAACCAGGTCCTTTGCTTTTTCGCCGCCGCCCATTCTTCCACCGGGGCCGCCCGGCCCACGGCGTACATTTCTCCGCGCCTGACCGAATTCATATTCTTTCTTTTCCATTACGCAAGTTCCTCCTGAGAAAGCTGAGAAAGCGCGATTTGCTGATAAACCTCGCAGTTTTGCATCAATTCATCATGGCGACCCATACCCGCGATGTTGCCATCATCCAAAACGATGATCTTGTCTGCATCGCGGATGGTGCCAATGCGCTGGGCCACGATCAGCCGCGTGGTATCCCCGCAGGTTTCATCCAGCTTTTTGCGCAAGGCACGGTCGGTTTTGTAATCCAGGGCGGAGAAGGAATCGTCAAAGATGATGATTTCCGCCTTGCGTGCAATGGCGCGCGCGATGGACAAGCGCTGCTTCTGTCCGCCGGAGAAGTTGGTGCCGCCCTGGGCAACATAGCTGTTCAGGCCATTTTCCAGTCCATCGACAAATTCGCTGGCCTGGGCGATTTCGATCGCGGCGCTCACCTCATGGTCATCGGGCGCTGGCTTGCCATTGTCGCCATAAACCACGTTGGAGGCAATCGAACCGGAGAACAGGGTTGCCTTCTGGGAAACATAAGCGATCTTGCTGCGCAGCGCCTGTTCGTCATATTCTTTCACGTTCACGCCGTCCACCAGCACTTCGCCCTCGCTCACGTCATAAAAGCGGGGAACAAGGTTGATCACCGTGGATTTGCCGCAGCCGGTGGAGCCAATGAACGCAACCGTTTCACCCTTCTTCGCAGAGAAGGAAATATCATGGATCACATCCTCCTCCGCATCGGGATAGCGGAAGGATACATGTTTGAATTCAACCTCCCCGGTCACGCCCGCTTTGCCCTCCGTCTTGCTTCCATTGTGGATGGAAGGCTGCGTATCCAGCACTTCATTGACACGCTTGGCGGACACGGAAGAACGGGGCAGCATCATGAAAATCATCACCAGCATCATGAAGGACATAACCACCTGCATGCCATACTGGGTGAACACCATCATATCCCCAAACATGGCGATGCGATCCGGCACAGCCGCAACGCTGCTCATCAGATACGCGCCGATCCAGTAGACCGCCAGGGAAAGGCCGCTCATCACCAGCTGCATGGACGGCATCATGAACGCCATGGTGCGCTGGGTAAAGAGCTGGGTACGGGTCAGTGCCTCATTGGCCTGCTCAAACTTCTTTTCCTGATAGCTCTCAGCATTGTAAGCGCGCACCACACGCAGACCGTTCAGGTTTTCGCGGGTCACGCGGTTAATGTCGTCGGTAAGCTGCTGCACCTTGCGGAATTTGGGCATCGTCAGCGCAATGCAAACGCCAACCACGCACAAAAGAATGATGACCGCAACGCCTACTGACAGCGTCCATTGCCACTCTTTATCGGCAATCTTGCAAATGGCCCAAACGGCAGTCACAGGCGCCTTGATCAGCATTTGCAAGCCCATGACAATAAACATCAGCACCTGCTGAACATCGTTGGTGGAGCGCGTGATCAGGCTGGCTGTGGAAAAGCGGCCGATTTCCTCCATAGAGAAGGTCTGCACTTTCTTGAACATACAGCCGCGCAGGGTGCTCGCCAGGTTGCTGCCGATCCGTGAAGAGAACACAGCCGTGATGCAGGAGGCTGCAAGGCTGCCCAGCGCGCACAGCAGCATCATGCCGCCAGCGCGCCATACCTCGGACATTTCACTGCCGGGCGTTTCAATCAGCACGGTGATCTTGCTCATGTACTCAGGCATGGTCATGTCCAGCCATACCTGTGCTGCGATAAAGGCAATGCAGATCAAGGCATATCCCCAATCGCGGCGCGATAGCTTTTTCAACATTTTCAGCATCGTTCTTACTCCTTTAATTTATCTAATGCGGTTAGCTAATATTATAAAAGAGAAAGCAGCGTACAGTGACTGCTTATCTCTCAGATATCGGCTTCCACAGGCTTGAAGATCGCATGAATCTCGTTGGCGATTGCCGCAAATTCCAGCATGCGTTCCATGCCGACCTGGTCAATCATCGCCCCAACATGTTCATTGATGTGCCCCTGAATACGCGCTGCCAGTTCCCTCCCCTGTGCAGACAGGCGCACCATCACCTTGCGTGCATCCTTTGGGTTGCGTTCCTTTTCAAGCAAACCCTTCGCTTCCATCTTTTTCAGCAGCACAGCGACACGTGCGGTGCTCACATGTATATAATCGCTCACCATGCCTGCCGTTACCACCTGATCCGTATCCCCCAGATAAAGCAGAATGGCACGCATACCAGCCGTGCTTGCATCAATACTCTGAAACAGCTGTGATGGCGGCGCTTGCTTCAGCTCCCCCAGGAGCCGTTTAATTTGTTCCTCAGTAGCCATCAAAACACCTCACAAACTTCATCCGGCAGCCAATACATAACCCCGTTAGATGCTAACCGCGTTAGCTATTTTAGCGCAACACCCAGGGAAAGTCAAGGTGCAAAAATGAACATTGTTTGAATTCTGCAAGCAGGATTTTCATAGACACACACTATTGACTCCATTATTCTACCAGAGTTTACAATATGCTCATGCGAACAGGATGCAGCACCGTTTCTTTCATATCACCCGGCTCCTTTTCCAGCCTTTTTCGGCCTGCTGAAAGCCTCCATGTCACCGTTCCTTCCGGCACATTCAGCTTTTCAGCAATTTCTTTTGTGGAAAGGCCATCGTAATAGTAAAGAATGATGATACAGCGGTAGATTTCAGACAGCATGGCGATCTTGGTTCTAAGAAGGTTATATTCTTCAGCTTGGGCTTTCTGCCGCGTGCAGCCATCCGGCATACCTCCTTTCTCTGATTTTGAGCACGAAAAAAGCACCCAGAAATGACTGCCTTTTTCGATATAATGCCCCCATGTTGCTTTTTCGCTGCTTGGTTGTGTTTCACCCCTTGCGCTTTTAGGCAAAGAATGGTTTAATGGGGTAGAGTGTTGATGGTTACTCTTCGCCGCATATGCGATGCAAACCTTTATCGGTCACATTATCGAGGAAGGAGCGAAGCAATGAAACGGTTTTTTATGCTGCTATTGATTGCCCTGCTGTGTTTGCTGCCAGCGTCTGTTTTGGCAGAAAATCTTTTGCAGAACGGCGGATTTGAGCTGGTGGATGAAACCGGTCTGCTCATTGGCTGGGAGGTAAACATCTATCATGCGCAGAAAGGCGATGTCACGGTGGGTGTCAGCCAGGAAAAGGTTCATTCCGGCCAGTACAGCGCCAGCATTGAAAATGCGTCCAGCAACGATACGCGGCTCATCTGTACCGTTTCAGTGGAGCCTGGGTGCCTGTACCGCCTGAGCGGCTATGTGCTGGTGGACTATATGCAGGCCGCTGGCAACGGCGCCAACTTTGCGCTGGAAGGCCTTTCCGCGGTTTCTGAATGCCTGTTTGATACCGAAGAAAAATGGGTTTACCTGGAATGGTACGGCGAAACAGGCCCATCTCAGACAGAGCTTACCTTTGGCCTTCGTGTTGGCGGGTACAGCTCAGAAAGTGTTGGCAAGGCTTTTTTTGATGATATCGTTCTTGAAAAGGTGGAGAAACTGCCAGCCGGGACTTATGCGAACCTTTGGTATTATGAGAGCACCCCTGTTCAGAAAGAGGAGCCTGCCCAACCGCAAAAGTCCTCCCCACTAAACGGCGCTGCATGGTGGCCTGAGGACAGCGCCTTTGCCTTGATGCTGTTGATAACGCTGGTTCTGCTGCTGGTGTTTTTCGTCTTTTGGGTTGGCCGTACCATGCTAATGAAAAGGCGGCCTGTTCCAAAGCAGAAAAGGCAGCGAAGGCCGGCAAAAAATGCAAAGCGGTATCGGCATTTGCTGAATCATCCCCAAGATGCAAGGCTGAACCTTGCATGGAAGGACTGGGCCATCATGGGCACTGCAACCGTGCTGTATGCCGTTCTCGCCTTCACCCACCTGGGCAGCACCGTTGCACCGCAAACGGCTTGGATTTCCTCTTCCGGCAGGGAGCATGTGGTGATGGATTTGGGCGAAAGCCAGGAATTCCAAGTGCTGTACTACGGTGGCGTCAGCTATTACGATTTTTCCATTTCCGTCAGCGAGGACGGAGAAAATTGGTCGGAGCCCTATCCTTGTGAGATGCGGGAGGGACTTTGTTACCGCTGGGTGTATGCAACGCAGTCCGTGCAGCACGACGGCACATCGCCCAGCTATACCAGCATACCGCTGACGCTGAACGGCCGGTATCTGCGGCTGAATGCAGAGGAGGCCGGGCTGAACCTGTGGGAGATTGTGGCCCGAGACCTGGACGGAAACAACCTGCCCCTGTCCATTGTCAGCCACTCCGGTGTCAACTACAAGACACTGGTTAATCCGCAGCCGGTGGAGCATCTGGTGGATGAAGCCGATACCTGCATTGGCGAGCCCGGCTGGTACAACGGCACCTATTTTGACGAAATCTATTATGCCCGCACGGCCTATGAGCATCTGCATGGGCAACTGCCCTATGAAACCACCCATCCGCCCTTGGGCAAATTGCTGATGGCGGTTGGCATTGCCATCTTTGGCATGACGCCCTTTGGCTGGCGCTTTGCGGGTACGCTGATTGGCGTGCTGATGCTGCCAGCCCTCTACCTGCTGGCCAAGCAGCTGACCCACAGGCGCAGCATTGCCAGCCTGTCCATGATAGCTTTTGCGCTGGATTTGATGCACTACACCCAGACACGCATTGCCACCATTGATTCCTTCCCGGTGTTTTTCATCCTGCTGAGCTATTTGTTCATGGTTCGCTATATGCAGACGGATGTGTTTGCCGCAGAGGAAAACCCACGGCTCATGAGCCGCAGCTTCCTGCGGACGCTGGTGCCGCTGTTCCTTTCCGGCCTGTGCATGGGGCTGTCCATCGCATGCAAATGGATTGGCGTCTATGCCGCCGTTGGTCTGGCGCTGCTTTTCTTTGTTACCATCTTCCGGCAGTGGCAGGTTAGCCGCCTGGCCAGCTGCGAGGATGAGCACACGCAGAACAGTCGCGGCATGATTGCCCGGCAATTCACAGCCAAACGGATGATGATAACCTGCCTGTTCTGCGTAGGCTTCTTCATGCTGATTCCTGGCGTAATTTACTTTCTGTGCTACATTCCCTGCCTGTCACCTTCCGGGCCGGTAACCATCGGGCGCGTGGTGGAGGCGCAAATCGGCATGTTCAGTTATCACAGCACACCAGGCCTGGGGATGGATCATCTTTTCTATTCGCCCTGGTGGGAGTGGCCCTTCATCCAGAAACCCATGTGGTATGTCCAGGATGTTTACGGACCATCTGGCTACGCATCCACCATCATGTGCATGGGCAACCCGTGGATATTCTACGTGGGTGCCTTTGCCATGGCGGCGGTGCTGGTGGTGTTCCTCTGCCGGATGGTAAGGCCCGGATTTGCATCCCTTGCTAATACGGATCGGAAAGATCGGGGGATGGCGGTGCTGGTGGTGAGCATCGGCTTCCTTGCCCAGTATCTGCCCTGGGTTCTGGTGCCCAGAGGCACGTTCATCTACCACTATTTTGCCAGCGTACCCTTCATCATTCTGGCAACGGCGTTGTGCATTCACTGGATTGGCAAGGCCAGCCGCTGGATACACTATAGCCTAATGGGCGTGCTGCTGCTGGCAGTGGAGGCGCTGCTGCTTGCCAAGATGAACGTACCTCTGTGGCCCATGCTGCTTCTGGACGCCGCCATGGCCGGCCTGATTTGGCTGAGCGAACGAAGGAGCAGCAGGTTCATAGCACAGCATGGTCTGGCGGTTCTGTATATACTGGTTGCAGCGCTGTTCTTCGCCATGTTCTTCCCATACGCTTCCGGCTGCCTGACCAGCATAGATTGGTTGGAAAGCCTCCGATGGTTCTCGAAGCTCTACTATTGAATATGAAAGAAGCGGCCTTACTCCGTTTGGCTTACGGAGTAAGGCCGCAAATTGTTGTGCCATTCACAGCAGGGTTTGCTGTTTACCGCTGGGAAAAGCGGCGCTTGTTCAGGGCAATCAGCCCAACCAGCGCTGCAGCGCTGACCATGCACAGGGCCAGCCACAGGGGCTGGTTGGAGGCATCGCCGGTCTTGGGCGGGATGGTCGGCTGCGGCGTGGGCGCGAGGGTGGGTGTAGGCGTTGTCGTGGGTGTAGGTGCGGGAGTAGGTGTCGGCGTAGGTGTAGGTGTCGGTGTAGGTGTAGGCGTAAGTGTCGGTGTCAGCGTCGGCGTTGACGTAGGTGTAGGCGTAGGTGTCAGTGTAGGTGTGGGAGTAGGTGTAGGTGTCAGCGTCGGCGTTGACGTAGGTGTAGGCGTAGGTGTCAGTGTAGGTGTGGGAGTAGGTGTAGGTGTCAGCGTCGGCGTTGACGTAGGCGTAGGTGTAGGTGTAGGTGTAGGAGTAGGCGTAGGTGTAGGTGTAGGTGTAGGTGTAGGCGTAGGTGTAGGTGTAGGAGTAGGTGTAGGAGTAGGTGTCAGCGTGGGTGTCGGCGTAGGAGTAGCGATGGACTCCCACTGGGCGTACAGGGTTACTTTCTTGCTCACCAGCGCCTCGCCGGTGACGGTGATATCCGCGCCGTCGCCATAGCCGGTGCCGGTGCCATCGGGCTCGGTGTTCCAGCCGGTAAAGGCGTAGTTGGTGCGGGCAAAGCCGTTCGTGGGCAGGGTCAGCGCATCGTCCCCACTGTAGGTTTTCTTGTTGCCGGTGCCGGTTTCGCCGGTCACGCCCGAGCCGTTGCCGTCAAAGGTAATCTCGACAATGGGCACTGGATTCCACTGGGCGTACAGGGTTACTTTCTTGCTCACCAGCGCGTCGCCGGTGATGGTAATATCCGCGCCATCGCCATAGGGCGTGCCGGTGCCATCGGGCTCGGTGTTCCAGCCGGTA
>CAYMOM010000090.1:0-8108 GCA_964391995.1 uncultured Faecalibacterium sp. | reverse complement strand
TCAGGCTGGACCAGCTGATGAACAGAATGGCCCGGGCCGTCAGCGCAGGGTTCATGAAGTTGGAGCCGATGCCGCCGAAAATCTGTTTCACCAGCACAATGGCAATCAGTCCGCCCAGCACAGCCAGCCACAGGGGCGCGTTGGCAGGCAGGTTATAGGCCAGCAGCAGGCCGGTCACCACGGCGCTCCAGTCGCCGATGGTGGTCTTCTGCCCGGTTGCCTTCTGGTAGAGGAATTCCGCCAGCACACAGGTGATAACAGATGCGGCAATCAGCGCCGCCGCATTGCCGCCATAGAGAATAATACCTGCAATGCCCGCAGGTGCCAGCGCCAGGCACACCTCCTGCATGATCCGCCGGGTGGAAACATTGTCCCTCAAATGGGGCGAGGAAGAAACAGCCAGGTTCCTTTGCATGTCGTCACTCCCCCTTCTTCTGGGCCGCCTGCTTGCGGCGGGTGTTGATAACCTTCTTAGCCGTGCGGCAGGACTGGGTCAGGCTGCGCTTAGCCGGGCACACAAAGGTGCACGCACCGCATTCCATGCAGTTCATCACACCCAGCTTTTCCGTTTCTTCAAAGCGCTGGGCGCGGGTCAGGGCGTCCAGCTTGGCAGGCATCAGCCGCATGGGACACGCCCGCAGGCAGCGTCCGCAGCGGATGCACGCACTTTCATAGGGTTCCATGGCTTCCTGGCCCAGGGCCAGAATGCCGGAACAGCCCTTGGTGACGGGGATGTCCGTCCGGGCGATGGCCATGCCCATCATAGGCCCGCCGTACACCAGCTGTTTCACACCGTTCTGCACGCCGCCGCAGGCATCCAGCAGCTGTTCCACCGTGGTGCCGATGCGCACCAGGAAGTTGCCCGGCTTTTCCACCAGGCCGCCTACGGTGGTCACCCGCTCAATCAGCGGGCGTCCCAGGCACACAGCCTGCTGGATGGCATAGCAGGTGCCCACATTGCACACCGCAACGCCAACATCCAGGGGCAGGCCGCCCGCCGGCACCTTGCGGCGGGTCAGGGCGTAAACCAGCTGTTTCTCGCCGCCCTGGGGGTAGCGCACCGGCAGCGCCTTCACGCTGATTTCCTCGCCTGCAGCAGCCGTCAGCGCCCCGATGGCGTCCGGCTTGTTGTCCTCCACGCCAATGATGGCCTCATGAATGTCCAGGGCCTTCATGACGATGCGAATGCCCTGGATGATCTCTGCCGCGCGCTCCAGCATCAGTCGGTGGTCAGCCGTCAGGTACGGTTCGCATTCCGCGCCGTTGATGATCAGCTTTTCAATCACCTTGCCGGGCGCCGGGTTCAGCTTCACCGCCGTGGGGAAGGTCGCGCCGCCCAGGCCCACCACGCCGGCTTCCGTAATGATGCGGCGCAGCTCATCAGCCGAAAGGTTTTCCGGCTGGGCAGCAGGGGTGCATTCGACCCACTCGTCCTGATAGTCGTTGTCGATGATCACCGCAGGCACGGAAACGCCGCTGGCCAGCAGGCACGGCTGCACCTCCCGCACCCTGCCGGAAACGGAAGCATGCACATTGGCGGAAACATAGCCGCCGGCCTGGCCGATCAGCTGCCCCATTTTTACCAGGTCGCCTTTTTTTACCAGAGGTTTAGCCGGTGCACCAATGTGCTGTGACAGCGGAATGACCACCCGGGGCGGCGCAGGCATGGAAACAATGGCATTGCCGCCATTGACGCTCTTGCCGTTCACACCCTCATGGGGATGGGTGCCGCCGGGAAACATACGGGATCCAAACACGGGTACAGGTCCCCCTTCCACGATTTGAATATCAGCCTTCATCGCGTGCGCAGCAAATACGCCGGCACGCTACACGCATCCATTATATCATACTTTTACGGGTTCTGCACACTTTCTGCAAAGGGAAAGCTAGTTTATTTTTTGTCATTCTGGGGAAATCATGCACGGATTTTCGCCGCCTGCTCCAGCATCAGGGCGGCATGGGAACGGGCGCTGTCCTGGCTGCCATCGGCGCCGCCCATCATCCGGGCCACCTCGCCAATGCGTTCCTCCCTGGTCAGCATCCGCACAGAGGTGTTGGTTCTCCCCTGCTCCACCCGCTTCTCCACCAGAAACTGATGGTCTGCCATGGCGGCAATCTGGGGCAGATGGGTTACGCAGATCACCTGGCGGGCCCGGGCAATCAGGGTCATTTTCTCCGCCACCACCTGGGCCATATGCCCGCTGATGCCGGTGTCAATCTCATCAAACACCATGCAGCCCACGCCGCCATGCTCCGCCTCCAGGGACTTGATAGCCAGCATCAGCCTGGAAAGTTCGCCGCCGGAAGCGATTTTGGAAAGCGGCTTCATGGGCTCGCCAGGGTTGGGGGAGATCATGAATTCCACGCTGTCGTCCCCGGTGGGCTGTGGCATGGGCTGCTTGCCCTCGGGTCTGGGAGCAAAGGCCACGCAAAAAACAGTTTTCTCCATGCCCAGGTCAGCCAGCTGGGCCATCATTTTCTTTTCAAATGCAGCCGCCAGGGCCTTTCGGGCATCGGTCAGCTGCCGGGCAAGGCCCCGATAGGCCGCCAGCAGCCGCTTGTGCTCGGCACCCAGGGCCGCCACCTGCTGATCCATGGAGGCGTAGTTGTCGTACTCCTCCTGCATCTTCTCCTGTTCCGCCAGGATGGCTGGTATGTTCTCGCCATACTTGCGCTCCAGCCGGCGGATCAGATCCAGCCTGGTTTCCACATAGTCGGCTCGCGCCGGGTCAAACTCGCCATTTTCCAGCATGTCCGCCAGTTCGTAGCCGATTTCCTCCAGCTCGTAATAGGCGGATTCGCACCGGCCCGCCAGGCTCCTGTATGGTTCCCCCAGCCCAGATAGACCGTTCAGTGCGCCGGATGCAGCCTTCAGCTTGGTCAGCAGCGATTCCCCGTCCTCCCCGGCAGAAATGGTGCCATGGGCCAGCTGTACCGCAGCAGCAATCTTCTCCGCGTGGCGGAAGCGCTCCTTTTCCCGGGTCAGCTCTTCCTCCTCGCCGGCCTTCAGCTTGGCTTTCTTCAGTTCATCCAGGGATTTTTTCAGCGTTTCCATGCGGAAGGTCTTCTGCTGGTTTTCCTTCACCAGCCGGGCATATTGCCGGTGATTGACCATAAAGGCCTGGCAGGCTGCTTCCACCTGGGCCAGCAGCGCCCGGTAGGCCTCATCGCCGCTGTCGTCCAGAAAGCTCAGGTGGCGCTTGGGATCCATCAAAAACTGTCCCTCGTGCTGGCCGTGCACATCCATCAAAAGCGCCGCCAGCTCCTTCAAAGCAGCCACAGGCATCACCACACCGCAGATACGGCACAGGTTCCGCCCGCTGCGGGTGATCTCCCGATACAGGGTCACCAGGCCGCCTTCCCAGTCAATCTCCTGGCTGGAGAGAAACGCCGCCACCTGCTCGTTGCCTTTCGCATCGAAAACAGCCTCCACCCAGGCCTTATCCGTGCCGGTGCGGATCAAGTCCCTGTCGGCCCGGCCGCCCAGCACCAGGTTCACCGCATCCACCACAATGGATTTGCCCGCACCGGTTTCGCCGGTCATCACATGCAGGCCGGCGGCAAAGTCCATGGTCAGCTCCTCAATGAGGGCAATGTGGTGCATCCTCATGGAAAGGATCATTGTTCCTTCGCTCCTTTGGCAGGTTTCACTTCATCATGTCCCTGATACGCTCCGCCACCGCAGGCGCATCCTCGTTGGTGCGGGCCACCAGCAGGATGGTGTTGTCCCCCGCCAGGGAACCGAGAATTTCCGGCCAGTGCATGCTGTCCAGTGCTTCAGCAGCCATGTTGGCGGAACCGGAAAGGGTTTTCACCACCACCAGGTTGTTGGAGCAGGCCACGCTGAGCAGAGATTCAGCCAGCATGCGGATAAAGCGGTCGTTCATGCCGTTTTCGGCCTTGTCGGCGGTGGCGTATTTGTATGTGCCGTTGGCGGAAAGCACCTTCAGAAGGCGCAGTTCCTTAATATCTCTGGAAACGGTGGCCTGGGTCACCTGAATACCCCGGGCACGGAGTGCCTCAGCCAGCTCCTCCTGGGTTTCAATGCTCTGCTTTTCGATAATATCCAGGATAGCCACCTGTCGGACAGATTTCATGCGTGCATACTCCTTCTTTATGGTGTTATCGGCTCCATTCGGTCAGCTTGTCCCGAACCAGCTGGAAAAACCGTGCCGGCTGGGTGCGGATCAGGCGGATGCGCTTTTCCGCCTGGCGGATGCACACCCGGCTGCCTGCCGCCAGGGATGCGCAGCTTTGCCCGTCAATCTCCAGGCAGGCGTGCTGCTCGGCATCGGTGCCCAGCTGCAGGCAGATTTCCGCCCGGCCCGGCACCACGCAGGGCCTGTGCTGCAGGCTGTGGGCGCAGATGGGGGTGAGAATCATGGCATCCACATGGGGTGAAACAATAGGCC
This sequence comes from uncultured Faecalibacterium sp., assembly GCA_964391995.1. Lineage (GTDB taxonomy): Bacteria > Bacillota > Clostridia > Christensenellales > Aristaeellaceae > UBA11524. Next base: position 3,696 of record CAYMOM010000090.1, on the reverse strand, counting down.
CGCCGGCGGAAAGGGAATACCCCGTGGAGCCTGTGGGCGTGGCAACCACCAGGCCATCGGCCACATAGCGCCCGGCCCGCTCGCCATCCACCATGGCATCCAGGGTGATCAGCCTGGCATACCCGCCCCGGCTGATGACCGCATCGTTCAGGGCCAGCCAGCTTTCGCCGCCGGATGTTACCTGAAGCAGCGGCCTTTCCTCCTGGGTGAAGCTGCCTTCCAGCAAAGCATGGAGTACATCGTTCACATTCTCCGGCTCCTCTTCCGCCAGAAAGCCTACCCGCCCCAGGTTGATGCCCAGCAGGGGCACATCCCAGCGGATAGCAGCCTGGGCACCCCGCAGCAGCGTGCCATCGCCGCCCAGGGTGAGAACCATGTCCGGTGCCGTTTCCGCCCGAGAAAAAGGCAGAACACCCTCCAGCCGTTCAGCTGCATCGTCTTCGGCCTGCACCTGAACGCCCTGTTCCCGAAGAAACAGCGCCGCCTTGGCTGCGCAGGCCATGGCATCCGCCCGCCTGCAGTGTACCATCAGCCCGATTCGCTCCATATTGCTCCCCTCTCGTATATGCAGGGAAAGTATATCACAAAATGAATATTCATTCAAGTATATACAGTATTCGCCGTTTATTTTTTCATGGCCTGATGAGCCTTTGCCACCAGGTCGGCAATCATCTCCCGGGTGCAAGGCTCTTCTTCGCTGGTCTTTTGGGTTATCTTCGCCAGGAATTCAATGTTTCCCTCCGGGCCGGTGATGGGTGAATAGTCCAGGGCCTGCACCTGCCAGCCAAAGCTGGGCGCAAAATCCACAATGCTCTGCAGCACATCTTCATGCACCTGTGCATCACGCACAACGCCTTTTTTGCCCACCCTGTCCTTCCCGGCCTCAAACTGGGGCTTGATCAGGGTGTAGAACACGCCCTCATCACCCATCAGCCGGGCAGCCACAGGCAGAATCAGCTTGATGGAAATAAAGCTCACATCCATCACCGTCACCGTGGGGTGCAGGGGAACCTGCTCCGGCGTCAGGTAGCGGGCATTGGTGCGCTCCATCACGGTGACCCGCTCATCATTGCGCAGCTTCCAGTCAAACTGGCCATAGCCCACATCGATGGCATACACATGGCTGGCGCCGCTGCGCAGGCAAACATCTGTAAAACCGCCGGTGGCAGCGCCAATATCCATGCAGACCTTTCCCGTCAGATCCGCCTGAAAGGACTTGATGGCCTTTTCCAGCTTCAGTCCTCCCCGGCTGACAAACTGGTGCGCCGCACCCCGGAGGATCAACTCGTCCTCCGGCTTCACGGTTTCGCTGGCCTTCATTATCTTCCGCTCGCCAATGTAGGCCAGGCCTGCCATGATGCTGGCCTGCGCCTTCTCCCGGCTTTCGCACAGGCCGCGGCTGACCAGCGCCACATCTGCACGCATTTTCTCACTCATGCTTTTTCCCTCTGTTTTTCAGTACATTGACAATCCGGGCTGCCATCTGCTTTGGCTCCAGGCCCAGGTATTTCATCAGCTGATCCCGCCGGCCGTGCTGCACAAAGGTATCCGCAATGCCAAAGGACACAACCGGCCCAGGCATTTCCTCCGCCACGCAGAAGGCGCTGACAGCGCTGCCAAACCCGCCGATGAGCACATGCTCCTCCATGGTGACGATGGGCTTGTCCTTCAGGCTGCGCAGGAAGGCTTCATCCAGCGGTTTCACGGTGGAGCAGCTGACCACCGCAGCCCGGATGCCGTTCCGCGCCAGCTCCTTTCGGGCCTGCAATGCCTCCGCCACCATGGAGCCAACCGCCAGCAGCGCACAGTCTTCCCCCTGTTCAAGAGTTTCCCACTGGCCCGGTACAAAGCCTGCATAGGGATACTCCTCGCTCAGGTCAATGCTGTTCCTGCCATAGCGAATGGCACAGGGTGCGTTGTGGTGCTGGGTCCAGCGCACCATAGCGCGAAGCTCCGTCAGGTCGCGGGGTGCCAGCACCGTCATGTTGGGCACAGGCAGAAGGGCAGCCAGGTCGTACACGCCATGATGGGTGGCGCCGTCCTCCCCCACCAGGCCGGCCCTGTCCAGCAGAAAGGTCACCGGCAGGCGCTGCATGCATACATCGTGAATGGTCTGATCATAGCTGCGCTGAAAAAAGGTGGCATACACCGCGAAATACGGCTTCATGCCCCCAGCCGCCATGCCTGCAGCCATGGTCACCGCATGCTCCTCCGCAATGCCCACATCCAGCATCCTGTCGGGGAATGCCTGCTGAAAGGCATTCAAGCCCGTGCCGCTGGGCATGGCGGCAGTAATGGTCACAATGCGCCTGTCGGTTTTTGCCATGTCCGCCAGCTCCAGGGCGGCTGTTTTGCCAAAGGACGGCAGGGCGGATGCTTTGCGCAGGTCGCCTGTTTCCACATAGAAAGGCGGCGTGCCGTGGAAAAACTCAGGGCGTTCCTCCGCCTTGTCATAGCCGTATCCCTTTCGGGTCAGCACATGGATCACCGCCGGGCCGTCGAAATCCCTGGCCAGGCGCAGGGTGCGCTCCATGCTTTTCAGGTCGTGACCGTCAATAGGCCCAAAGTAGTGGAAACCCAGTGCAGTAAAGAAGCCGTCCTCCTTCACCAGCAGGGATTTCAGCGAGTCCTTCGCCCAGTTGATGCACCGGTACACCGGCTTGCCGATCAGCGGAATGCTGTTCAGCCGGAACTTGACCTTCTTCTTGGTGCTTGTCCACCCTTTGCTGACCCGGATATCCGTCAAATACCGTGACAGGGCACCCACATTGGGTGCAATGGACATTTCGTTGTCGTTAAGAATCACAATCAGCTTGGTATTGGCATTGCCGGCATCGTTCAGGGCCTCATAGCACATGCCGCCGGTCAGGGCGCCGTCACCCACCAGGGCGATGACCGCGTGGTGCTCTCCCTGGTAATCCCTGGCCCGGGCCAGCCCCAGGGCCGCAGAAATGGCCGTGGAGGAATGCCCTGTTTCAAATATGTCATACTCGCTTTCGCTCCGTTTTGGGAAGCCGGAAATGCCTCCAAAGCTGCGCAGGGTGTGGAAGAGGGCATATCGGCCCGTCAGCAGCTTGTGCACATAGCTTTGATGCCCCACATCAAACACCAGTTTATCCTTGGGCAGGTCAAACACGCGGTGAAGGGCCATGGTCAGCTCCACCACCCCTAGGTTGGAGGCCAGGTGTCCGCCCCGCTGGGCCACGGTGGTCACCAGCTCCTCGCGTATTTCCGCCGCCAGGGCGTACAGCTCCTCGTAGGACAAGCCCTTCAAGTCTGCCGGAGCCTTCACATCCTTCAGGTGCATCCTTTCCTCCTCATCCGCCGATGCTCTCCACCCATCAGGGCAATCACCGCAGCACCGGCGCCGTATCCCAGGCAGAAAACAGCATGAACCAGGCGGAAAAGTGCCGGATGGCCCGGCAGCTTCTTCTGCGATGCTCCATGCGCTTCCTCCGTGTTACAGCTTGGCGCCCTTGCTGCCCTTGGCGCCCTTGGTACCGCCCAGGCTGACGCTCTTCAAAATGTCGGAAGTATAGGCGTAATTCCGGGCGTTTTTGTCCTCATGGGCGCGGATAGCGCAGTCCACCATGCGGTCAATCAGGGTGGCGTACTTCACGCCGGCGTTTTCCCACAGGTAAAAGGCCAGGGAGCCGGGAATGGTGTTGATTTCGGTAATGAACACCTTGTCCGTGG
>CAYMOM010000089.1:0-8176 GCA_964391995.1 uncultured Faecalibacterium sp. | reverse complement strand
CCTCCTCGGAGAAGCGCTTGGGCAGCCAGGGGGCGCAGGTGGTGTAGAAATACCAGCGCAGGGCGTCTGCGCCAAACTTGTCCAGCATTTCGAAGGGGTTCACCACATTGCCGATGTGCTTGGACATTTTGCGGCCTTCCGCATCCTGCACATGGCCCATGACAATGCAGTTCTTAAAGGGTGCCTTGTCAAACAGCAGGGTGGAAATGGCCTCCAGGGTGTAGAACCAGCCGCGGGTCTGGTCAACGGCCTCGGAGATGAAGTTGGCAGGGAAGTTCTGCTCGAATTTCTCCTTGTTCTCAAAGGGGTAGTGCCACTGGGCAAAGGGCATGGAGCCGGAATCGTACCAGCAGTCGATAACCTCCTTCACCCGGCGCATGGGCTTGCCGCAATGGGGGCAGGTGATTTCCACCTCATCGATGAAGGGACGGTGCAGCTCGATGCTTTCGCCGGGATCCTCAATGGCCATCTGCCGCAGCTCGGCCTTGGAGCCGATCACATGCAGGTGCCCGTCCTCGCATTGCCACACGGGCAGGGGAGTACCCCAGTAGCGTTCCCGGCTCAGGCCCCAGTCGTGCACGTTTTCCAGCCAGGTGCCCATGCGGCCTTCCTTGATGTTGTCGGGCATCCAGTTGATGGTGCGGTTGTTGGCCACCAGCTGATCCCGCAGGGCGGTCATCTTGATGAACCAGGTGGGCCGTGCGTAGTACAGAAGGGGGGTATCGCAGCGCCAGCAGAAGGGATAATCGTGGGCGAAAGGCACCGCGGCAAACAGCAGGCCCTGCTCCTCCAGGTCAGCCAGCACCAGCTTGTCCGCATCCTTCACAAACACGCCGGGCCACTTGGTTTCGCTGGTCATGCAGCCCTGGGCATCCACGAAATTCACAAAGGGCACATCGTTTTCCCGGCAGACCCGGTTGTCGTCCTCACCAAAGGCAGGCGCAATGTGAACGATGCCTGTGCCATCCGTCATGGTAACGTAATCATCGCACACCACAAACCAGGCGGGCTTGTCCAGCTTACCCACGGCGAAATCAAACAGGGGAACGTACTCCATGCCCTTCAGCTGGCTGCCGGGCATTTCGGAAAGGATCTCCACTTCCTTGCCCTCGAACACGGTGCCGATCAGCGCCTTGGCCATGATGTAGGTCTTTCCATCGGCGTTGAAGCGGGCATAGGTGTCGTGGGGATTCACGCACAGGGCCATGTTACTGGGCAAGGTCCAGGGGGTGGTGGTCCAGGCCAGCAGGTAGGTGTTTTCCTCGCCCTTCACCGCAAAGCGGACAAAGGCGGAGGTTTCCTTCACGTTTTTGTAGCCCTGCGCCACCTCGTGGCTGGAAAGGGCGGTGCCGCACCGGGGGCAGTAGGGGACGATCTTGTGACCCTGATAGAGCAGACCTTTGTCGTAGATGGTCTTCAGGCTCCACCATTCGGACTCGATGTAGTTGTCCTCATAGGTGATGTAGGGGTGCTCCATGTCCACCCAGTAGCCCACCTGGTCGGACATCTTTTCCCACTCGTGCAGGTATTTCCACACGCTCTTTTTGCACTCGCCGATGAAAGGCTCAATGCCGTACTGCTCGATTTGCGGCTTGCCGTCCAGGCCCAGAATCTTTTCCACTTCCAGCTCTACAGGCAGGCCGTGGGTGTCCCAGCCGGCCTTGCGCAGGGCGTTCTTGCCCTTCATGGTCTGGTAGCGGGGGAACAGATCCTTGATGACCCGGGTTTCGATGTGGCCGATATGGGGCTTGCCGTTGGCGGTAGGCGGGCCATCGAAGAAGGTGAAATGCTCCGCGCCTTCACGGAGCTTGAAGGACTTGCGGACAATGTCCTTGTCCTTCCACAGCTGGGCAATCTGCTTTTCCCGCTGGACAAAATTCATGTCGGTTGAAACCTTGCTGTACTGTGCCATGGGTTTTTCCTCCTTTTGATTGGGGACAGAAAAAAATCCGTCCCATTGCGCTGGGACGGATAACAGCCTGTGGCTGATGCTGATCCGCGGTACCACCCAATTTGACGGCATTTGCCGCCCACTCATCGGCAGAGAAGCCTCCGCCTGCCCTGTAACGGGAGCACCCGGGCCGCCCTACTGCATTCAGGCTGCCCCACTCCGGGGTGATCTGCCTTGGTGCGCTCCTGCCGGGCTTGCACCGTCTCCCGGCTCGCTGAAGGGCTGCTGCCAAGGCCGTCCCCATCATCATGAAGATAGGAAACATTATAGCCGAGAAGCGCTTATTTTGCAAGGGGTTTACAGGTGTTTTTTCAGGAAAGCATCCACCGCATCCAGGGCGGCGGTGCAGGCAAAGCCGCGCCAGCCGTGGTCGGCACCCTGGAGCTTAATCATTTCGCATTCCTTGCCCATGCTGCGCAGCGCCTCGTACAGGTGAACGCTCTGCTGGAAGTTCACCGTCATGTCCCGGGAGCCGTGCATGATCAGCACCGGCGGCGTGGGCTTGTCCTGGCGCAGGTAGTTTTGAGGGACGGTTTTCGCTGCCTTTTCCAGGTTTTCCGCCACGGGCAGATGGCCGATGAGCCAGCCTTCCGGGCAATCGGCGCTCATGTGCTCCTCGCCGCTGGGCTCGTAGGGCATTTCGCTGACCACCGTGGGCGCGTACCAATCCACAATGCACTTCACCTGGGCCGATTGCCGGGCATCGCCCTGGGCGTTGGGCCAGTCATCGCCGGTGATGCCTGCCATCAGGGCCGTGTGCCCGCCGCTGGAATCACCCCACAGGGCCACGCGCTCCGGGTCGAAGCGGTATTTCTCCGCATTGGCCCGCAGGAAGCGGATAGCGGTTTTGGCGTCCTCCGCCTGGGCAGGAAAGGCCGCGGCGGTGGAGGGCCGGTACTCCACCAGGGCCACGCAATAGCCCCGCTGGCACATGCGCAGCATCTCCGGCAGGTGGATGAACATATCCTGCCGGAACCAGGCGCTGCCCTGGATGTAGACAATCAGCGGGTTGTCCTTCCGGTCGTTTCTGGGGGTCAGGTAGTGGATGTGCAGGGTTTCCCCGTCCCGCTGGGCGTAGACGATACCGGGCTTGAAGTCCACGCCAAAGCCAAACTCGTCCTGCCATTGCACCAGCCGGGCACCCTGCGGCAATGCTGTGTTTTCGGGAAAGTTTTCCGCCGTGCAGGGCGGAAGAATGTTTCGCTCCATGCAGATGCTTCCTTTCGTGCTGTGATGGGAATATTATATAGTAAAAATGCCGCGATGGCAAGTTGCAGAAGCCTGGCGGCGCGGGTTGAAATGAAGGCGTGAATCGTGGTATACTGGATGAAAACCGGGCGGGAGGCGAAGGGCATGGAGCAGGTGGAGGCCAGCGTGCTGGGCACGGTGTACCGCAACGAGGAAAACGGCTATTCCGTGATGATGGCCCGCATGGGCCGCAGCGAGATCACCATTGTGGGCGTGCTGCCGGAGCTGGCTGCCGGGGAGCAGGGGATTTTCACCGGCGAGTGGGTGGAGCATCCCCAATACGGCCGCCAGCTGAAGTGCACCGGCTGCACCCTACAGAAGCCCACCACCCTGCTGGGCATTGAGCGCTACCTGGGCTCCGGGCTGATCCGCGGTGTGGGGCCCACCACAGCCAAGATGATTGTCCGCCAGTTTGGCGAGGAAACGCTGACCGTTCTGTCCGAGCACCCGGAGCGGCTGCAGGAAGTGCCCAAAATGGGCAGAAAGCGCTGGAAGCAGATTGCCGAAAGCTACCGGGAGCAGCAGCAGGCCCGGGAAGCCATGATCTTCCTGCAATCCTACGGCATTCCTGCCAATCTTTCCGTTAAGATCAGCCGCCTGTATGGCGAGCGCACGCCGGATGTGATCCGCGCCAACCCCTACCGCCTGTGCGAGGATCTGGAGGGCGTGGGCTTTGTGACGGCGGACAGGATCGGCGCGGCCCTGGGCATTGCGCCGGAGAGTGAGCACCGCATCCAGTGCGCCCTGAAATATGTGCTGAAGGAGGCTTCCATCAGCATGGGGCATGTGTACCTGCCCAGGCCGGAGCTGCTGAAGAAAACTGCCGGGCTTCTCCGGGTGGGGGAGGACATGTGCGATGTGCAGCTGCGCCAGCTGCAGCTGCAAAGGGACATCGTGGTGCAGGCGGCGGAGGGCGAGGAAGTTCGCGTATACCTGCCCGCGTTTGAATCTGCCGAGCGTGAGGTGGCCCAGCGCTTGTGCGAGCTGATGGTGGCTCTGGCACCCTCCAGGCAGGGCAGGCATGTGCACAAGGACATAGACCAGTTTGAAAAAACGCAGAACATCCGCTTTTCCCAGCGCCAGCGGGAGGCCATTGTCAGCGCCTTGGAGCAGGGCGTGCTGGTCATCACCGGCGGCCCGGGCACCGGCAAAACCACCATTATCAACTGCATCATCAGCCTGCTTTCCAAGGAAGGGGAGGTGGTGCTCTGCGCGCCCACGGGCCGGGCCGCCAAGCGCATGACAGAGGCCACAGGCTTTGAGAGCAAGACCATCCACCGCCTGCTGGAGTATGGCGGCGACGACACCGCCTTTGCCCGGAACCAGGAAAACCCCATTGAGGGTGACTGCGTTATTGTGGACGAAACCTCCATGGTGGATCTGCTGCTGATGCGCAGCCTGCTGCGGGCCATTGAGCCGGGCACCCGGCTTTTGCTGGTGGGGGATGCCGACCAGCTGCCCAGCGTGGGCGCCGGCAATGTGCTGGGGGATATTCTTGAAAGCGGCGTGGTGCCCCATGTGCGCCTGACGGACATCTTCCGCCAGAGCGAAACCAGCCGCATTGTGCTGAATGCCCACCGCATCAACCACGGGGAAATGCCCCTGCTCAACGGCAAGGGAACGGACTTCTTCTTCGAGCGGAAGGAAGGCTTTCTGCCCGCGGCGCAGACCATTGTGCAGCTGGTCACCACCCGGCTTCCCGGCTTTCTGGGCTATGGGGAGCAGGAGCGCCTGGCCCAGGCTGTGCGGAACATTCAGGTGCTGGCGCCTGCCAAAAAGGGCGAGTGCGGCGTGGTGACCCTGAACAACATGCTGCAGGCGGCGCTGAATCCCCCTGCGGCCCACAAGCCCAGCCTGCACTACGGCGAAACCGTGTACCGCCTGGGCGATAAGGTGATGCAGACCAAGAACGACTACCAGATTGAGTGGAAAAGGGAGACCGCCGCCGGCTGGGAGGACGGCACCGGGGTGTTTAACGGGGATGTGGGCTTCATTACCGAAGTGGACGAGGATGAGCATTGCCTGACCGTCCTCTTTGACGAGGAGAAGGAAGTGGTGTACCAGTCCGCCCAGCTGGAAAATCTGGATCTGGCCTACTGCCTTTCCGTCCACAAAAGCCAGGGGAGCGAGTTTCCCGTGGTGGTCATGCCCGTGGCCGGCGGGCCGCCCATGCTGCTGACAAGAAACCTGTTCTACACCGCGCTGACCCGCGCCCGCTCCCTGGTGGTGCTGGTAGGCCGGGAGGAGGTTGTGCGGCAAATGGTGGAGAACGACCACATCCTGAAGCGCTACACCACCCTGGCAGAGCGGCTGGTGACCATGTCCGCCCTGCTGCCCGGATGAATCTCTGGCGGGTTGTATACCCGGAGCGGGTGGTGTGCGTGGCCTGCGGAAGACCATCCCGCGGGGAGCTGCTGTGCACCGCCTGTGCGGAGGAACTGGACACCCTCCGGCTGGACAGCCCGCGCTTGCACGCGGCCTACCGCTATGCAGGCGTGGCGAAGAAGCTGGTGCACCGCCTGAAGTTTGACAATGTAACCGCCGCTGCCACTGTGCTGGCCCGGGGCATGGCGCTGGATGCGGTGCAGATGCACCTGCCGCCGGACACGGTGGTCACCTGGGTCACCATGCCGGACAAGCGCCGGCGCATGCGCGGCATCGACCATGGACAGGTGCTGGCCCGGGCCGTGGCCCTGCGCCTGGGGCTGGAATGCCGGCGGCTGCTGATCCGCAGCGAAAAGCACAGCCTGCGCACCCAGCGGGGAGCATCCCGTGCCAAACGGCTGCAGAACCTGCAGGGCCTTTTTGCGGCGGAGGGAAACCTTCCCCGCCATGTGCTGCTGGTGGACGATGTGACCACCACCGGTGCCACCCTGCAAACCTGCACCCAGTGCCTGTGCCGGGACGGTGCAAGGGTGTTTTGCCTGACGGCTACCCGGGTAGAATGAAAGGTGGAGGAACCAATGATTGAGGGAAATCTTGTGCGGCTGCGGGCCTTTGAGCGCAGCGATGCGGATGCCAACCACGCCTTTGTCAACGACATGGAAACCCTGCAGGGGATGCTCAGCGGCATACCCTTTCCTGCCTCCATGGAGGATGAATACCGCTGGCTGGAGCAGCAGTCCAGCTACAGCCGGGGTGAATACCAGTTTGCGGTGGAGGATTTCCAGGGCGACCTGGTGGGCCGCTGCGGTGTTACCCGGCTGGACTGGAAAAACAGGGTGGGGGAGCTGGGCATCATGATCGGCACACCCTACCGGGGCCGGGGATACGGCAAAGAGGCCATGGGCCTTCTGTGCGACTTCTGCTTTAATGAAATGAACCTGCATAAGCTGAAAGTGACGGTGTTTGCCTTCAACCAGCCTGCCATCCGCTGCTATAAGCGCAACGGCTTTGTGCAGGAGGGTGTGCTGAAGCAGGAGATTTTCCGCCACGGTGCCTATCAGGATGTGGTGGTGCTGGGGCGCTTCCGTGAGTGAAACTGTTTTTTCGCTGTCCCAGCCGTTGACAGAATGGGCCAGGGGCGGTATGATGAATGCTGTTATCCCTTTTGAATGATGGAGGATACCCAAGGTGAACAGGATTGTGACAAAGTTCGGCGGCAGCTCCCTGGCGGATGCGGCGCAGTTTGCCAAGGTACGCGGCATTCTGGAATTGGAGCCTGCCCGCCAGTATGTGGTGCCTTCCGCCCCCGGAAAGCGCTATAAAGAGGATGAAAAGATTACCGACCTGCTGTACCGCTGCTATCGCCAGCAGGCGGCAGGCCAGGACTATCAGCCTACCTTTGCCCGCATTGCGGAAAGGTATCTGGGCATTGCCCGGGAGCTGGGCCTGAAGGTGGACATTCAGGCTGCCCTGGACGAAGTGAACACCCGCATTGCTCAGGGTGCCACCTCGGACTACTGCGCCAGCCGGGGCGAATACCTGAACGGCATGCTGCTGGCGGATTACCTGGGCTGGCGCTTCCTGGATTCCGCCACTGCGGTGTTCTTTGACGAGCATGGCAACCTGGATTCCGACAAGACCCAGCAGGTGCTTTCCGGCCTGCTGGCGGATGGCCTGCCCACGGTGGTGCCCGGCTTCTACGGCTGCGGCGCGGACGGAGAGGTGAAAACCTTCTCCCGGGGCGGCAGCGACATTACCGGCGCCATTGTGGCCCGGGCGGTGAATGCGGACATGTATGAAAACTGGACGGATGTGTCCGGCTTCATGATGGCGGATCCCCGCATTGTGGAGAACCCCCGTGAGATTGCTTCCATTACATACAAGGAGCTGCGGGAACTGAGCTACATGGGCGCTTCCGTTTTCCACGAGGATGCCATGTTCCCCGTGCACCGGGCAGGTATTCCCACCAACATCCGCAACACCAACAAGCCCTATCACCCGGGCACCATCATCAGCCTGAACGCGCCTCTGGAAAACTCCGTGCCCACCATCACCGGCATTTTCGGGCACAAGGGGTACAGCGTTATCTCCGTGGAAAAGGCCATGATGAACGCAGAACTGGGCTTTGGCCGCCGGGTTTTGCAGGTGCTGGAGGAGGCAGGCATCTCCTTTGAGCACCTGCCCACCGGCATCGACACCATGTGCGTGGTGGTCAATGGCGAGTCCCTGGCCCCCAAGCGTGAGCAGGTGCTGGCCCGCATTGTGGAACTGACCGGGCCGGATTCCATCACCGTTCACGACAATATGTCCATCATCGCCACCGTGGGCCGCGGCATGGTGCACAACTGCGGTACTGCCGCGCGCCTGTTCTCCGCCATGTCCCGGGCGCGGATCAACGTCCGTATGATCGACCAGGGCTCCAGCGAGCTGTCCATTATCGTTGGTGTGGACGATGCGGATTTCGAGGCCACCATCCGGGCTATCTACAACGAATTTGTTGGATAATCAACCATCCTCCGGCAGCAGTCCTGCCGGAGTCAGCGTGTCGAAAAAGTGGCAAAGCCACTTTTTCGAGGATTTGCGCTCCGTCAC
>CAYMOM010000088.1:0-8180 GCA_964391995.1 uncultured Faecalibacterium sp. | reverse complement strand
ACAGGTTCTGGGGGGTATCCACCTGCTGCACAACGCCGTCCTTCATAACCACGATACGGGAAGCCATGGTCATAGCCTCGGTCTGGTCGTGGGTAACGTAGATGAAGGTGGTCTGCAGGCGCTGATGCAGCTTGGTGATCTCGGTACGCATGGCAACGCGCAGCTTGGCGTCCAGGTTGGACAGAGGCTCGTCGAACAGGAAGACCTTGGGCTCACGGACGATGGCACGGCCCAGAGCAACACGCTGGCGCTGGCCGCCGGACAGGGCCTTGGGCTTACGGTTCAGCAGGTGAGCGATGTCCAGGATCTTGGCGGCTTCTTCCACGCGGCGCTTGATTTCGTCCTTGGGGGTCTTGCGCAGCTTCAGGCCGAAGGCCATGTTGTCATACACGGTCATATGGGGATACAGAGCGTAGTTCTGGAACACCATGGCGATGTCGCGATCCTTGGGGGCCACGTCGTTCACCAGCTTGTCGCCGATGTACAGTTCGCCGTCGGAGATCTCCTCCAGGCCGGCCACCATGCGCAGGGTGGTGGACTTGCCGCAGCCAGAGGGGCCAACCAGCACGATGAACTCCTTATCTTCAATGTCCAGGCAGAAGTCGCTAACAGCGGTCACGCCGCCCTGATAGACCTTGTAAATGTGTTGCAGAGATACGCTTGCCATAATCAAATTCCTCCTCGTGATAATCCCGCGCGGCACACAGGAACAGCAACGCCGCGCTTCGTTGACATTATTATACCTGCTTTTCAGTTAAATTGTAAATCGGCTAAATTGACAAGTCTTTTGGGTATTCTTTGTTCAGAATGTTAAATACGGTTTTTCAGGTACCGATTATGACATCGTTTCCAGTCTTTATTTCAGTGCATCCACCGGCAGAAGCGATGCTGCCCGCAGCGCCGGCAGCACGCCGAAAAGCACACCCGCAGCGCCGGCAGCAGCCATGACGCCCAGAGCCAGGAGCGGTGAAAGGCGCGCCTGCAGGCCAATCACCAGGCCAAACAGGTGCACCATGCCTGCGCCCAGCGCCACGCCCAGCACGCCGCCCAGCAGCGCATATCCCACCGCCTCCAGCAGGAACAGCACACCCACCTGGCCTGCCGTGCCGCCAATGGCCTTGATCAGCCCGATCTCCCGCCGCCGTTCCCGCACGCTGACCAGCAGGATGTTCATCACCCCAATGCCCCCCGTCAGCATGCACACCGCTGCCACGCAGGCCAGCACTGCCACAAAGATGTGCACCACCGAGCGGGCTGCATCAATCTCCGCCTGCAGGGAGCTGACCCGGAAGCCTTCCCCCAGGGCTGCCAGCGCCGCTGCGCCCACCGCATCGGCCCGCTGACCACGGGGAACATTGATGGTCACCTGGCTGATTTCCCCGCCGGTATAGGTATCCAGAAAGGTCTGCAGCGGCAGCACAGCACCGGCGCTTTGGGCCGCTGACGGCGCCACCACGCCCACCACCAGCAGCTTTCTGCTGCCCAGGGTGATGCGCTTGCCCAGCATATCGCCGCCCAGGGTTTCCGCCATGGCTTCATCCACCAGGGCCACCGCCGCGCCGGCAAACTCCCCCGGGGTAAACATGCGGCCTGCTACCAGCTCCAGGCCATGCACAGCAGCCAGGTTTTCGTCATAGCCGCTGATCTGCCCCATGGCAGTCCTTTCCCCCAGGGCAACCGCACCCATGGTGTATGCGCCTGCGCAGGCCCGGGACTGGACGACGGCGGCGATGGCTTCACCATCTGCAAGGGTCAGGCTGCGGCCTTCCTCCGCCGTCACCCACACCTTGTCCACACCCAGGCGGGCAATTTGAACCTCCACCTGTTCCTCCCCTGCACTGCCCAGGGACAGTACCGTCAAAACCGCCCCAATGCCCACCCCCAGGCCCAGGATGGTCAAAAGCGTGCGCACCGGGTTTTTCCGCAGGCTGGAAGCGGACAGGCCTGCCGCATCCCGCAGCTTCACTGGCCCATCACCTTCACCCGCTGACCTTCGACAGGGGTTTCACCGCTGCAGATGATTTCCGTTCCCTCCGGCAGCGGCACCCAGCAGTTCACCTCGTCCGCCAGCAGCACCCGGGCCGGCATTTCATAGCAGCGTCCCTCCGCCACCCACCAAAGGGTGTCCCGCTCCGTCAGGGCCTGTACGGGCACCACAGGCACCCGGCTTTGGGCCTGCAGGATGATCTCCGCCTCCAGGCCAGCGCCCAGGGGCAGCGCAATGGGCTGTTCCGGGGTTAGTGTCACCTGGCACAGGGTCTGTCCGGTGCTCCCGCTGGCCTGTGCCGGGCCAATGCTGCCCACCGCTGCCATGGTCAGGCAAACGCCATCCTTGATGATCCTCGCCTGCAGGCCCGGGTGAAGGCGTTCGGCGTCCTTCAGCACGGCGCTGCACTGGATAACCTGCCCTTCTCCGCTGAGCAGCACCGCTGCCGTGCCTGCCAGAATGCCTGCATGGGGCGAAACCTGCACCTGCTGCACCAGGGCATCCGCCGGGGCGCGCACCGTCAGGCATTCCAGCTGCGCCGCTGCCTGCCGCAGGGTGGCCTCCAGCAGCTCCGCCCCCATGTCTGGCAGGGCGCTCCAGCCTGCCACTGCGGCAGAAACCGCCGACTGTGCCGCACTTTCATCCAGCCGGAACAGCGCCTGCCCGGCCTTCACCCTGTTTCCCGGCTGCACATATACATCCGCCACCACGCCGGTTTCCGGGCTGATGGCGGCATACTCCGTTTCGTATCGCAGCACGCCGTTCAAGGCCAGCACCTGCTCCACGCTGCCAAGAGCCACCCGGCAGGTCTGCACCGGAAGCGCCGGTGCTTCCCGCTGCGCCGCGCCCCAGATCGCCAGGCCGGCAGCTGCAGCCGCCGTTACCGCCAGCATGCCCAGGGAAGCCTTCACCTTGTTCATGCATTTCACTCCTATTCCCTGCTATACTTTTTCCCGCAGGCGCCGGTTCATCCCCGGGAATCCATGGCATCACAAAGGCCGCCGGAGCGCGAACACCAGCGGCCTTTGCTTGTATGGAGGATAGGGAGGTTGACATTCACAGGGAATGTCAGGGAAAAAGGAGATTGCTCTCAGTCAGGTGGTGGCTTCCTTCCTGAGTGCATGTTTAATGTAACCCAGAAATGTGAAAACAGTATGAACGATTCATGAATAATCTTCATAACTTTATGATTGTTACAATGATGAACCGCGGTTACCGGTGGTTGTTCAGCGCGCCGCGCTCACCGCGGACTTCATTGGTCATTGCATTCAGCCACTGATCCATCCGCCCCATCACATCGTCCAGATAGTCGAAGGTATTCTTCCGGAGCACAGCCAGCTCGGCATTGGTACTCTCGCGAATCTCCTCCGCCTCCACCATGGCCTTCTGGAAAACCGTCTCCTGGGAAACCAGCCGATCCCTTTCCTGCTCGGCCTGGGCGCGGATGGCCTGTGCCTCCTGGTTGGCCTGCTGCAGGATGCGGCTGCGCTCCTCCTGGGCGTGCTGCTGGGCCTCCTGCAGGAGGCGGCGGGCGGTTTCGTTGGCGTTCTGGGTGTCCCGCTGGAGCTGAGCAACCTGGTTCTGGGCATCGTCCAGCATCTGCCGGGCCTGGGCCTGGGCACTGGTCAGAACCTCGCTGCACTCCTTTGCGGTCTGGGCCCGCATGTCCTTATCCTGCTGCACGATGCTCTCCGCCTGCTTCAAGGCCTCCGGCAGGCAGGCATCCAGCTGGTCCAGCCTGTCCATCAGCAGTCCGCGGCTCAGCACGCAGGTTTCAGCGTTGATAAAGGTTTTCCGGGCGCTGCCCACCACGTCGTTCAGTTCACGGATGATTGCGCGGCACTGCTCCACGCTTTTGCTGTTGCTAGCCATATCCATACCCTCCCATCATGTTCACTTGGCAAAATGCTGCTGAATCAGTTCCACATTGCAGGCGGGAACATACCCATCCAGGGTCGCGCCATAGCCGGCCAGCTCCCTGACGGCGGAGGAAGACACATGCCCATGCTCCGGCCTGGCAAGGAGAAACACGGTTTCCGTGCCCGGGCGCAGCCGGGCGTTGATCTGCGCCATATTTTTTTCCGCCTCATAGTCCCCCGCGGTGCGCAGGCCACGCACCACCGCCACAGCGCCCGTGTCCTCCACGGCATCCACCAGCATGCCGGCAAAGGCCCGGGCCTCCACCTGGGGCAGGTCGGCACAGGCGCGGCGGATCATGTCCAGGCGCTCCTCCACGGCAAAGCAGCCGCTTTTGGCCGGATTGTGCAGTACAGCTACCACCACCCTGTCAAACAGGCGGCAGGCCCGGCGGATCAAATCCTCATGTCCCAGGGTCAGCGGGTCGAAGCTGCCGGGGAAAATGCACACTCTCTCCATGCTTATCATGCCTTTCTGCGCCATGGTTATGCCGGCATCAGCCTGAAAAAGCATATGCCGGCATAGCCGTATCTGCGGCTGTCGAAAAGTTCGTATCCATCGGCGGTGGCAGGCATCACCCGGGCCTCATGCTCCACCACCACGCAGGCATCCGGGGCCAGGAGCGGTTTCAGTGCCTCCATCACGGCGGATAGCTCATGCATGGCGTAGGGCGGATCAAGAAACACCAGGTCGAATTGCTCCCCTGCCGCGGTCAGCCGGCCCACGGCCTGCTGCCAGTCCATCAGCAGGATGCGGGTGCGCCCGTCAAATCCCAGCCTGGCGGCGTTTTGCTGCTGGCAGGCGTGGGCGGCCCGGTCGCAGTCCACCATCACGGCCTGGGCAGCACCCCGGCTCAGCGCCTCCAGGGACAGTGCACCGCTGCCGGAAAACAGATCCAGCACCCGGGCGTCCTGCACCCGGCGCTGAAGGATGTTGAACAGGTTCTCCCGCACCCGGTCCAGGGTCGGGCGGGTGTCCCGGCCCTTGGGCGCTTCAATGGTGCGCCCCCGTGCCTCTCCTGCGATAATGCGCATGGCTGCCTCCCTCAGTTCAGCTGTTCGGGGCCCTTGGCCTGGGCCTGGCGGCGCTTCTTTTCCTTCCGGGCCCGCTTGCGCTTGCCTGCGGCAATGTCCGTGTGCACCCGGGAGCGAATGTTCTCGCCCTGCAGGTAGCCAATGCCATAGCTGATGCCCGGCAGCAGCATGGGCAGCAGGCTCAGGCGCTCCAGGAGCAGCAGACCCTCATGGTTGTCGGAGCCGACCATGTTCACAAAGGGCATGATCAGCATCCGGACGATCACCCGCAGCACGCTTTCCAGGCTCATGCTCGCCGCCGTGCCATACATGGAAAGGGCGCCGGCGGTTTCTGGCTGGCGCTGCAGGCTGGCAATCCAGGAGGGCAGCGCACCCAGGCCGGTGTATTGCTTCTGGGCGGTTACAGCCAGCAGCAGGCAGCACACCAGCGCCGGTGCCAGGCCCAGCATGCCGATGATGAACCCCTTCGCCGGGTGATAGCAAGCAGCCTGCTCCCTGGCGGCAATATCGCGGCCTGCCTCTTTTCTCTGGAGGAGGATCTCCCCCTGGTTCACCGCCGCCGTGCCCTTGGCGGCGCCGTATTGATAATAGACGCCATAAATCACCAGCAGCAGCGCGCAATTAAACAGGATGTTCAGCCACTGGATATCCCATGCGGCCATGGTGCCCAGCAAAAGGTTAGCCAGCACCAGGCCGAACAGGGACAGAAACAGCTTGGCTGCGCCGGGCAGGGTGGTTCCGTCCACCGGTGTGCCCCGCAGAAAGGGCTTGTGAACAGGCTTGATGGTCTTTTTGTTCTTTTTCTTTGGCTGCATTGCTCAAACATCCTTTCGGGTTTCGTCAAATAAAGTGATGCCGCCGGCATCCGCGCAGGCCGTCAGGGGCATATCCCACGGGCCGCAGGGCAGATCCTCCACCCACTGATGGGCCAGCGCCGCACCCAGGGACAGGCCACGCCACCGGGCCAGCACCCTGTCGTAATATCCGCCGCCCTTGCCCAGGCGCATGCCCTGCCGGCTGACGGCTTCCAGGGGAACCAGCATCAGGTCGATGCACTCCAGCGGAACCATTTCCGCGCTGCTTTCCGGCTCCGGCAGGCCATAGGCACCGGCGGAAAGCTCCCCCAGGCTGCGCACCCGGCGGAAGCTCATGCGCTCCAGGCCATCGCACCGGGGCAGCACCAGGGTTTTGCCCTGTGCCAGGGCGTCCAGCAGCAGCGCCGATACATCCGCCTCGTGCTTCATGGGCACATAGCCTGCCAGCACCTGTGCCCGGCGGTAGGGTTCCCACGCCATCACATGCCGGCACAGGGCGGTGCTTTGGGCTGCGCGGCTTTTTGCACCGGGAAAGGCGCTACGCACGGATTGCCGCAGTGCCTGCTTGTCACTGCTCATGGAGCCACACCCTTGCCACACGGCCTGTGGCAGCCAGAAGCACCTCATAGCTGATGGTGCCGGCCCAGGCGGCGATGTCCTCGGCGGTGATGCATTCCTCTCCGTCCCGGCCCATGAGGGTCACCGTATCCCCGGGTGCAACGCCGGGAATGTCCGTCACATCCGCCATCATCTGATCCATGCAGATCCTTCCCAGCACCCGGGCGCGCTGCCCGCGGATCAGCACCTGCGCCTTGCCGGAGGCCGCCCGGTGGTATCCGTCCCCGTAGCCGCAGGCCAGTGTCGCCACCCGCATGGGCCTGTCCGCCGTGAAGGTGCGCCCATAGCTCACCGTGTCCCCGGGCTGAATGTCCTTCACATAGGTCACCCGGGTACGCCAGCTCATCACCATGTCCAGCGGCATATCGGTGGGCACAGGGGGATAGCCATACATGGAAATGCCCGCCCGCACCATGTCCATGGCTGCTTCCGGCAGACGGTGGATGGCAGCGGAGTTGGCGCAGTGCCGCAGGATACCTTCCGGCAGCAGCTCCGTCAGCGCCCGGAATCGTTCAAGCTGCTGACGGGTGAAGGCCAGGTCGGCACCGTCCGCATCGGCAAAATGGGTAAAGGCGCCGGTCAGCTGCACACGGGGGCAGGCCTGCAGGGCATCCAGCACAGCGCGGACTTCCCCTTCCGTCCGTGCGCCAATGCGCCCCATGCCCGTGTCCAGCTTCAGGTGCACAAAGGCCGGGCGGCCTGCCTGCAGGGCTGCTGCCTGGGCAGCATGCACCATGGACGGATCGCACACGGTCAGGGTCAGGCCGGCGGATACACCCGTCAGCGTTTCCTCCGGCAAGGCTGCGCCCAGCACCAGGATGGGGGCATCCACACCCGCCTCCCGCAGGGCAGCACCCTCCTCCACCAGGGCCACCGCCAGGTGGCTGGCGCCTGCCTGCAGGGTGGCCCGTGCCACCTGCGCCATGCCATGGCCATAGGCATCCGCCTTCACCACCGCCAGAAGCCGGGTACGCTCCGGCAGGGTTTGCCGGATGTGCTCCACATTGCTGCGCAGTGCTGCCAGGTTGATCACCCGCAGCTGATGCCGCACGTTCATGTCACTCGCCTCTTTGCATCGAAGTTGCTCCATTATACCATGTTTTTTCCCCATGTACAACCACATCCGCCAGCTTTTTGGCCGGCATGGTGTTTCGTTTTTTCAGCAGAACGGCTGGCGCAGCCTGTCGAATGCCGGCGCTTCTGGCAGTAAAGAATGGTAACATCTGTCGCTTTCTAGGTTGTTTGCACGTTTTTCCCTTTTCGCCGCAGGTATATGCTATAATGCACCCGGATTGGCCGACAAAGCGCCTTTCGGGGCAGAAAAGGCTGATTGTGCGCGAATGAGAAACAATATGGAAACCGACGAAAGGAGCCCGGAACACATGGAGGATATGAAGATTATGCTGGTGGACGACAACGCGGAGCTTCGCCGCGCCATGAAGGCAGCACTGGAGCAGCAGGAGGGCATGCTGGTCACCGCAGAATGCGCCACCGGCCTGGAGGCCCTGGAGCGCCTGGGCAAAACCCAGGTGGATGTGGTGGTGCTGGACATCATCATGCCGCAGATGGACGGCTACAGCCTGATGGAGGAAATTCAGCGCCAGGGCATGGAAAAGCCGCCGCAGATGATTGTGATTTCTGCCCTGGGACGGGATGATTTCATTATGCGGGCGGTGAACCTGGGCGCCAGGTATTACATGGTCAAGCCCATTGAGCTTGGCGCCCTGGCATCCCGCATCCGGGAGGCCTGCGGACAGGGTGCCCTCCTGCCGGACAGCGCCCGCTTTGCCGCCAATCACCTGCCCACCA
>CAYMOM010000087.1:0-8273 GCA_964391995.1 uncultured Faecalibacterium sp. | reverse complement strand
CCCGGGACTTGGGGCCGATGTCGCAGCCTTCCTTGTCGGCAGGAATGGCGTTGGAGGCGGTGATTTCGGTTTCCACAGCGGGGTCGAAGGTGAACTCGCCGATGCACACGGTGTCCACAGGCAGCAGCAGCTTCACGCCCTTCTCCTGGGCCTTCTTCATCATGTCCTTGCAGTAGTCAATCTTGCTCTCGTCCAGCAGGGACTTGCCGATTTCGCCGCCCATGGCCTTGATGAAGGTGAAGGCCATGCCGCCGCCGATGATCAGGGTGTCGACCTTCTCCAGCAGGTTGTTGATCACGTTCAGCTTGTCCTCGATCTTGGCGCCGCCCAGCACCGCCACGAAGGGACGGTCGGCATTGTCCAGGGCCTTGCCCATCACGGACAGCTCCTTGCCGATCAGATAGCCAGCCACGTTGGGGGACAGGTACTCGGTCACACCGGCGGTGGAGCAGTGAGCACGGTGAGCGGAGCCGAAGGCATCGTTCACATAGCAGTCAGCCAGGGAGGCCAGCTCCTTGGAGAAGGTGTCGATGTTCTTGGTTTCCTCCTTGCGGAAGCGGGTGTTCTGCAGCAGCACCACATCGCCGTCCTTCATGGCGGCCACGGCAGCCTTGGCATTCTCGCCCACAACATTGTCGTCATTGGCGAAAACGACTTCCTTGCCCAGGTACTCGCTCAGGCGGGCAGCAACGGGGGCCAGGGAGAACTTCTCTTCCGGGCCGTTCTTCGGCTTGCCCAGGTGGCTGCACAGGATGACCCTGCCGCCATCGGCAATCAGCTTCTTGATGGTGGGCAGCGCCGCCACAATGCGCTTGTCGTTGGTGATCTTGCCGTCCTTCATGGGCACGTTGAAATCGCAGCGGACAAGAACCTTCTTGCCGGCTACCTGGATGTCGTCAATCGTCTTCTTAGCCATGAACCAACACTCCTTTGAAATTCGTTTGCATTGTATTGCAAAAGCCTGTCCCCAGGCGTGCAATCGTTAGGAAAGGTTGAGCATTTCCCGGGCGGCGCCCTCGTCGGTGATCAGGGCCGCATGGGGATACCGGGTCACAATGGCGGCAATGGCCCGGGCCTTCCGCCTGCCTGCCGCCACGGCAATCATCTGGCAGGCTGCCGGCAGATGCTGCAGATCCACCCCCACGCTGGAGGATGCCAGCAGCACGTCCCCCTGCTGGTTGAAGTAGCAGCCCAGCGCCTCAGCCACGGCGCCCTGTTCGGCCAGCCTGCGCATCTGGGGCACGGGCAGACCCCTGTCCTTGGCGCACTCGTCCGCACAGCCTATGCCGTGGAGAATCACATCCGCCCGCTGAAGGCGCTCCATGGCCTCCCGCACCTCGGGGAGCTTGAGCATCTCCTGCATAGCGGCGGCATCCAGGCTGTCCGGCAGGTGAATCAGCCGGTAGTGCCCGCCCAGGCCCTGGGCAATCTGTGCCGCCAGGGTGTTGGCCTGGTAGGCCACCTGGCGCCCCAGCCCGCCACGGGCCGGCACCACCATCACGTTCAGCGGCACGGGGGATTGCATGTACCGGGCCGTCATAGCCATGGTGCTGCCGCCTGTCACAGCCAGGGTGCTGCCGTTTTGCAGGGTGGCCCGCACGCGGCCCGCCGCCATGCGCCCCACATCCTGCAGAACACGCTCGTCCTCATCGGCATTGCCGGGCGCCACATGCACCTTGCCAATGCCATAGCGGGCCGCCAGCGCGGCCTCCAACTCTTCAAGGCCCAAGGCCGCATGGGTGTAGGCCTGCACCTGGGGCAGGAGCATCCGCCCCTTTTCCGTCAGCATCATGCCGGAGGCGTTCAGGTCAATCAGGCCTTCCATTTTCAGGGCGGCGGCATCGCTGCGCACTTCCCTTTCGGGCAGCTGCAGGCGCTGGGCCAGCTGCCTGCGGCCCACAGGCGCCATGGCAGCAATGCGCTCCATCACCCGTGCCCGGCGGGCGAATTCCTCCGCCAGGTCCGGGGCAAGCTGGTGCATCAACCGCACAAAATCGTTTTCCATGGCGCTCCCTCCGGGCAATATCCGTCTCAATTATCATACCACGAACACCCATGAAATACAAGGGTTTTGACAAAGTTTTAACGTGGCGGATTCTGCGCCGCCGGGATGAAAGCCAGCGCGGCCCATGACCGGCATAGGCGCACCGCACAGGCATCCAGGGAAAACAATTGCTTATGAAATCACAGCAAAGCAAAACCCTTGCAGCCTTATGCCACAAGGGTTTGCGGAAATGTACGCCCGGTGCGATTCGAACGCATGACCTTCAGAGTCGGAGTCTGACACTCTATCCAACTGAGCTACGGGCGCCCAACGCTGTCCATTGTATCACAACCGCGGGAGAAAATCAACCCCTCACCGGGTGTTTTCTTTCGTCAGGCTGCACCGGCGTCAATCGATGGCCCGGCCCCGGAAGCCAGGCCGCATAAAAATTCCCCACGCACAGGCGTGGGGAATCGTGGCTGGCACGTCAGCCGCAGGCATCACACGCGGCGGCGTTTCGCCATGAGATATGCAGCACCCATCAGGGACAGCAGACCCATCACCGTCCAAAGGGCAAGCGATGCATCATCGCCGGTTTTGGG
The DNA here is from genome assembly GCA_964391995.1 of uncultured Faecalibacterium sp. GTDB lineage: Bacteria > Bacillota > Clostridia > Christensenellales > Aristaeellaceae > UBA11524. The sequence continues at coordinate 5,687 of CAYMOM010000087.1, read as the reverse complement.
TATGCCGGGGGTGACCGTCAGCGTGGCGCTTTGGGATGTTGCCGTGATCCTGTACGCATCGGTAACCACGCAGCGGTATTCCGCCTGGTTGTCCATCAGGGCAACCTGGTTCAGCGTCAGCACAGGGGCATTGCTGTCTGGCAGGTTTGTCCAGCTGGTGTTGCCCAGCCTGCGCTGCCACTGGTAAGTATAGGGCTTGCTGCCGCCCTTTGCCGCCACGGTGAAGGTGATGCTGTCATTCTCGAAAGCCTGGATGCTTTCCGGGTTCTGTACAATCCGAAGCCCGCTGCCCAGTTTCACCGTCCGCTGGTTGTCGATGGTGGAATATTCGGATGTATCCACCTGGTTGGGGTTATCGTTCGGGGACTCATGATTGACCAGCGTGAACACCGCCGTTGCGGATGCTGCGCCCTTGAGCAGGCTTTCAGCCGGAATATCCAGCGTGTAGCCGAAGTCCTCGCCGATAGCTTCCTTGAACCGGTGGGTGAACACCGGCGTGGTGCTACCATCCAGGGTAACAGTCAGCGTAGGGCTGACCTGTCCTGCGTGAACCGTCCTGGCCGTGATGTTGACGCGGACAAATTCCTCGCCGGTGTCATCCACATAGGGCGTGCAGCGCAGATCCAGGTCGCTGCGGCCGGCACCAATGTTATCGCCCTTTTCGGTTTCGTACTGGGCGGTAGGCCCGCAAATGCCGATGAACATTTCGCCGCTGTTGGTGGGAGGATACTGCACATTCCCTTCGTCATCCACGATGATCTCCACCGCCTCGCCGCCAGCAGCGCGCAGGCCGGTTTCGTTCACCACAGTGCCGCCCATCTGCTGGAGCACCCGCACCTTGCTGATTTTTGCCACCATAGGCACAGCGCCATCCCAGTCAGCGGGAATCTTGTAGACAGCCCGGTAGGTATGCACAGCATCGGGCATGAGCAGATCGGTGGATTTGACGCTGGTGGCGGTAATGGGCTGCGCATTGGCAGCGGAGCCATCAAGGGGAATCTCCATGGTGGTGGTTTCCTGCACCCACAGGTCGTTGTTGTACTGGTCAAACAGATTGCTGACCCGGGTCACCACATGCTGGTCAAACTCGAACATCACTGGGGAGTTCGTCCCATTGGGCGACCATTCGCTGTCGTTTTCATAATACTGCTTGCTGTAGTGGTAGCTGCTGTTTACAATGTTGGCGCAGTCCACCTCCACATCGCTGTTATACACCCACTGGCCGCTGTCGTTCTTTGTATACAGCGCCACGGTAAAGCCTGCAATGGGCAGGTTGCCCGTGTTTTCCACAGAGAAGAGCAGCGCCGCATTGCTGTCCGGGTTCACGCAGGGCTCTTCGGAAATAATGCCTGTGAACTCCGCATCGGCCTTCAGGCGCACATCAGCGCCAAAGATATGCTGGTAGTTCAGGTAGCTCTGGCTGCGCTCGGTGTTCTCCTGGCTGTAATACAGGCGAAGCATGCCCACATTGCTTTCCGGTGTGGTGCGCAGCACATGGCTCAGGTATACGCCGTTAATGGGGTTCTTGTCCCGGGCATCAACAGATACGCCGGCATCCATTTCAGCCAGGGTGAAGGGCCCGTACATCACCTGAGCGCTGCGGTCGAAGGTAACGCCGCGCAGCTTGGTAACCTTGTCCGTGTCCGTCGGCTGGCCGGACTTTGCATCGCCCGTTGCATTTTCAGCGTATTCAATCCAGTACAGGTAAGGCGTGCCATATCCGCCGGCAGCATCGGGGATTACAGTTACATGGAAGCCGCCGCCGGGCACATAAATGCCATGCTTTTCAACGGTGATGGTCATTCCCTTTGCTTGGCTGTAAAGCTGGGCGCTCATCAGCTCGTACCGCTGGGTGCCATCCTTGTCGGTCACCTGCTTCAGGTAGAACAGGTGCTCCGTATGGTCCGTAATCGCCATCGAATTGGAGCTGACCAGCGGCACCATGAAGGTTACATCGGTGTCAATCAGCCTGTGGGTGCCGTTCATGTTCAGGTACAGGTTGCCGCTGGTGGCCTCGGTTTCGCCTTCCTGGGTTTCCGGCTTGGTCAGGCTGAAGAAGCACGCCACGCTCTTCTCATCCTTGCGCACATACGGGTCAATGGCGTTGGAGGCATTCTCATCCTTCAGCCTCATGCTGTCCGGCACGGCCATCGTGAAGTGGCTCATTTCCTGGGGCAATGTTTCGGAAGACAGGTTATACAGGGTATGGTACATCCAGGGATAGGCGCGATCCTTCCAACCCTGGAAGGTCATGAAATACACCTTGTCTGCGCCGTTGGTTTCACGGCCGGGTACCGTGGTGCACCCAACAGAAACCGAGTAATGATTGGACACAGGGAATTGATCCTCAAAGCGCTGGATGTATACCATGGGATTCCCCAGGGGACGGCTGCCCATATCGTCGCCCTTCATGGTCTTGTAGTCAAGCATCTTCAGCGATCCATCGGACTGCATTTGCAGCACGGCCACATCGCAGCTGCAGCTGCCGGCCACGGGTCCCTGGTCCGTCAGGCTGCCGCCCGTTACCGCCACAGCCACCATGTCCCTGTCGCTCATGACACTGAAAGCATAGTCGGTAGAGGCTATACGGCTGGTACGCTTGTCAATCATTTCGCTCTGGGGCTGCCATACCTCGGAATCGGTGGGAATAAGGTCACCCTTCTGGCCCTTCACGTCCATATTGAACCAGGCCAGCTTTCCGCACCCGCTCCAGTACGACCCGCGCTCGGAAGGCGTAATCCAGAAGCCGTAGGTATAGGTTTGCGTTCCGTTGGTCAGCGTAACGTACTGAATGGACTGTGAACTGCTGGCTGCATCCTGATAGAGCAGCTCAGGGGTGATCACCGCGTTGCTGCTGTTGACAGGGGTGCCGAAAAGCTCATCGCTGTTAATGCCGCCGCAGAGGGCTTCCCACTCTTCCGCACTGGGGTTTTCCGGCATGGTGTAAACGACCTGGCTGTCGTTTGCTGCAGCAGCAGCGCCGTCATCACCGCTGGTGGAGAAGGTAAGCGAGCCAGTCCAGATGTTCTGGCTGACCTTCAGGATCAGGAACTGGAGGATAATCTGGAAGCCAATGGACATGGTCAGCTTGGCCTGCTGGGCATCACCCACCCGGGCAAACAGCGCCATGCGGGCGAAGAAGCGAATGACAGCCGAGGCAACATTCTGGATGCCCACGCCGCCGCTGACGCCCAGCTCCATCAGGATGTTCAGGTCCAGGCCGGAGCCTTGGTCGAGCCGCAATTTGCCCAGGTCATGCCCATCCCAATCCCACTGGAAGGCGGCAATAAAGGCCGCGCCCAGGGCGAAGCGCATGTCCAGGGCCACCATGATGGGGATGCCGCTGACCCAGAAGGTTTTGCAGAAATTGGCAACCAGGCTGCCCTGGAAGCCCGCAGCGCCCGTCAGCTCAAACACATCATGGTCAACCTCGCCTGTTTTGGGTGCAAACTTGCCCATCAGATTAAGAATGGGCGAGAAGAGCGCCTTGAAGGAACCTAGGAAGGTGGTTTCCTCCACGGGCCAGTGCTCGTAAATGTTTTCCTTGGCCGCCTTTTCCTGGCGGGCAGCAATCAGTGCCTCCCGGGCCTGGCGGTCCTCACGCTCGTAGGGTGTGGACTTTTTCCACTCATCGATGGTGTAGCTTTCGCCAATCCGCAGGAAAATATCGCCGCTGGGGTCAATCATCAGCTGCACCTTGGAAGGCTGGGGCAGGTTCAGGCTCAGGTTCATGCCGCCAATGAAGGGCAGGTCGTTGGGCAGGTTGAAGGAGAAGAAGCTGGAGAGCACGTCAAAAGCCTTGCTCTGGTCTGTAACGGGCTCATTCACCACAGCCTGCTCAACAACCAATTGGGTTTTGTAGTCGTAGGTTTTCTCACCGTCCAGGGTCACGCGGATGATCACATCGCTGCCGGGCACAAGGGTCTGGAGCCATTTGCCCGGGAAGGAAACGGACTCGCCGGAGGTAAACTCCTGCACCATGTCCCGCTGTTCGGTTTCCTTGCCGTTATAGGCTTCGTATATCAGGAAAACGGTGCCCTTGGTCTTCGGCTGATACGGCATGGTATTCACGCACACATCAAAGGTGAATCTGGCATCGTTTTTCGTGGAGAAGTACACAACCTGCTTCTGGCCAAGGACGTCCATGCCATTGAAAGATACCATTTTCAGGTAAGGTCTGTCCCGATCCACCTTAGACATTTTAAAGGGGATGCTGTAACCGCCCTTGACATACATTCTCCGGGCTTCCCGCTCGCCATACACCGTGCGCAGCTCGCCATAGCGGAAGGTTATTTCCACATTCACGCAAACGGTGTTGTTCTTGTCGGGAGAAAAGTTTTTGATTTCAAACAGCGCAACGCCATCCGTGTCCGTTGTGGCCATTCCCTTATTATCGGAGCGGGTATCCGTTACCGTAATAGCCACACCGGGGAGTGGCTCATCATTTTCGCCCTTGACGACAATGGCAAACTGCGAGGTGGACACCACCCGCAGGGAAAACTCCTTGCCCTGCTGCGAGGAAAGGAGCGCTCCTTCCGCATTGGTTTTGGCAGCAGCAATGGTTTCCTCGTCGCTCAGCCGGCTGGATTCCGGGAAATTCGCCGCATCGCTGTAGGCCAGGAACTGGGAGCGGAAACGGGCAATTTCCGTTTCATAGCTGCCATTGGAGGCACACACGCCAGCCACATACGCCACAGTGCTTTCCAGCTCCTCCATGGCCTGGCGTGCCCGGCGGTTCTGCCGGTACTGGTTCATCAGGCTGCCCTGATCCAGCATTCCCAGTGCGGCGCTCAGCGATGTGCGGTTGTCGTCCAGAATCTGCTGGTAATAGGTCAGCTCGTTGCGGAGCTTCTCCACTTCCGTCTTGGACAAATCACGCTCGTAAACAGACCGGGCGTCGCTTCTTTTGTTCAGCAGGGCGTCTGTGTCCTGCATGGAGCGCAGAAGGCCGTCCACATCCTTTTCCAGCAGCCACTCCAGGTATTCCTCCACCTGGCGCGGTGTGGAGTCGGGGGTAATCACCTGTCCCTCCGTCCAGGAAGCGGCGCCAACATCCATGCCAGCCAGCAACCGTGCCTTTTCTTTTTCCGCCGCAGACAGCGCAGATTCGCGCACCAAATCCTCCAGTCCGTCCGCCAGTGCGGTTACAGGCAAAGCAGCGCACAGCAGGGTCACGACCAGCAGGAAACTGATGAATCTTTTCATGTGCATTCCTCCATTACCCATGGGTGATAGGTCCGTGTTCGGGTGGTACACAGCGCTTTATTCATAAACTTTTGCAACGATTAACTATTCAAAGAGATTGTACCATAAGATGGCATACAGCGCAAGCAGAAAAAGCCGGAAAGCAGGCCGAAAAAAGCCGCCTGCATGGTGCAAGCGGCTGGTATGTCAAAGTTTCGCCAGTTCCTTGAACACGGGCTGGTTGGCGGGGTAGATCTTCTTGTACACCTCGTACACCTTGGCGTACTGGGGCACGTTTTCGGCAATGGGGTTCTGGGCCTCGTTCACGCGGATCATGGCGCGGCAGGCCGCCTGCACGGAGGGATACAGGCCTGCGCCCACGCCGGCCAGGATAGCCACGCCCAGGGCCGGGCCTTCGGTGTTCACGGTGGTAGCCACAGGGCAGTCAAACACATCCGCCAGCATCTGCCGCCACAGGGGGCTCTTGCCGCCGCCGCCGCAGG
>CAYMOM010000086.1:0-8367 GCA_964391995.1 uncultured Faecalibacterium sp. | reverse complement strand
AGGGCAAGCACGACAGCCTGCCTGAGTCCGCATTCCTGTTCGCTGGCACCATCGACGATGTGGTAGCCAAGGCGAAGAAGGTGCAGGCATGAGAACATTCCTGCTGAACATTTCTACGCCTGATGGCAGCGCCTTCTCCGGACAGGCGGTCATGCTGACCGTCCGCGGCCTGGAAGGTGACCTGGCTGTGATGGCTGGTCACGTGCCTTTCATCACCACGGTAAAGCCTTGCGATGTGAAGGTTGTGCTGGAGGACGGCACAGAGAAAATCGGTCATTCTGATGGAGGACTATTGACAGTTGGCACCGATAGCGTGACGCTGCTGGGGTCTTTCAACTGGTAAAATGAACGGGTGCGTACCGCATGGATACGCACTCGCTTTTTATGTATTTTGTTGATGGTAGGCATCTGCCAGGGTTTGCAGCTCCTGCACCACATGGGGTCGCCAGAAAATTTTTCTGGTCAGGTCTGCACAGGGAAATTCCCGGCATAGCCCGCAGAATTGCACACCGTGCTCTCGTGGACAACAGTACGCTCAGCCAATGAACAGCACCCCCAGGGTGCCCGGGCCACAATGGCTGGAAATCACACTGCCTGCACGGGTGATGAGAATCTCACTAAAGTGATGCAGCTCCTCCAGCTGAGCCTTGATGGCGGCGATAATCTCCTCATCGCAGCCGGAATGGGTGATGAACACCCGGTCGGGTTTAGCTGCCAGCAGGTCGGCCTTCATGTCCGCCACATACTCGGTGAGCACATGCCGCATGCGACCGCGATATTTCTTGCCGGGTGTCATGGCGCCATCCGTCACGGCGATGCGTGGGTGCAGCCGCAGGGCACCGCCAGCCAGCGCTGCCAGGCCGGAGCAGCGACCGCCCCGGTGAAGGTAGGTCAGCGTATCCACCACGAAGCTGGCGCAAACCTTAGGGGTGATTTCCGCCAGATGCTGGACAATCTCATCCAAAGAGGAGCCGCGCTGGGCCATTTCCGCCGCCTCAATCACCTGCAAGCCTACGCCTGTGGACAGGTTTTGCGAATCGATGATGCGGATGTGCTCCTGGGCCTTCAGTTCCTTGGCAGCCATGCACATGTTCTGATAGGTAACGGACATGCTGGACGAAATGGAGAAACAGACAATCTCCTTTCCGTCTGCAAGAAAGGGGCGGAAAAACTGCTTAATCTCTTCTACAGATGCGGCAGAGGTCTTGGGCGTGGTTTTATGGGCGTCCGACCAGCTGTAGAGTTCGTCCGGTGTGATGTTCTTTCCGTCGAGATATTCGTCCGTGCCCAGCAAAACGTGCAGGGGAAGAACGGCGATATCGTAGCGGTCGAGCAGCTCGGCGGACAAGTCGCAGGTGCTGTCGGAGATGATTTGAACCATGGATAAGCTCCTTTCTTTCTTCCGGGTAATATCACCATTATACCATAGGTTTATGAACTGAAAAAGAAACTTTTTTCATTTTTGCGGTTTTATGTTATACTTTTTACGGAGGTGCAGCCAATGGACGTGATTTCCCGGCTGGAAGAAGCTGGCTTTGCCCATGTGATGGTATTGAGCGGCACGGAGTGCGGTGTGGATGTTCAGACGCTGGTGCTGGCCCTGTGGACCTATCAGGCGGAGAAAGTACCGGCGGATCAGCAGGCCTGGGTGCACCCGTACTATCCGGCATCCCATAGGGCGTACAAGGCGGCGCAGCAGTTTGCCGCAGAAACGACCGCCGCCGGCCTGCCCGCCTGCGTGCGGGATGACATTCGCCTGAAGCCCATTTTTGCCAGACTGCCGGGACTGTCCCAGGGGAGAAACACCCTTTCGTACCTGGAAGGTGAGGGGAGCCGTTTTCATGCCAAGCTGTTTGCGGTGGATGCACCCCTGCCGCCCACCGTTCACCTGGGGGAGGCTGCTCACCCGCGGCACTGCGGGGATTGCATCCGCTGCATGCAGGCCTGCCCCACAGGCGCCATTACGCCCGATGGCTTTGTGATGGAAAAGTGCCTGCGGTACTGGATGCTCTCCGGCAAGGCTGTGCCGGAGAATATGCGTGCACCCATGGGCAACCGGCTGATTGGCTGCGACAACTGCCAGCGGTGCTGTCCGCACAATCCGCCGCCTGCAGGTGAAACTGCCGCTCCGGTGCCCCTGGCCCGGCTGCTGGGGGAACCAAAGCAAATGGCGGCATTGATGCGGGATATGATTGGCGCCAACCTGTGCCTGCCCAACAGGCTGCTGGCCCAGGCCTGCCTGCTGGCCGGCAACAGCGGAGAAACAAACCTGCTGCCTGCGCTGTTGCAACTGAAGGAGCACCCTTCCCCTGTGGTGCAGGAGCACGCCGCCTGGGCAGCTGAGCAGCTGGCACCGCCGGAGAAATGAAAATTTGCAAGAAAATGCGGAAAAACGCTTGCAATTCAGACACAAGATGTGGTATAGTAAATGGGTGACATACGGGCGGTCCGCTGTCCGTGGTTTCTGTGTGCACAGCGCACGAAACGGACATGAACGTCTATGAGGGAAGGAGGCACATTCCATGAGCGAAATTATCCGTTCTATCGAAGCAGCGCAGCTCCGTACCGATCTGCCCAAGATCACCGTGGGCGACACCGTCCGCGTGTGGGTGAAGGTTGTCGAGGGCAGCCGCGAGCGTCTTCAGGCGTTCGAGGGTACTGTGATCGCAATGCGTAACGGCGGCATCCGCGAAACCTTCACGGTTCGCCGCGTGTCCTACGGCATTGGCGTCGAGCGTACGTTCCCGGTTCACTCTCCCCGCGTCGATCACGTTGAGGTGATCCGTCACGGCAAGGTGCGCCGCGCGAAGCTGTACTACCTGCGTTCTCTGCAGGGCAAGGCAGCCAAGATCAAGGAAATCAAGCGCATCTGATTTCCGGAAAATCTGCTTACAGAAGGGGAGAGCTTCGGCTCTCTCTTTTTGTTATCCCCGAAGTGCATATCCTGTCCCGCACCGCCATATGCATGGATAAGCGTTGGTGAGGAGGGACATCCATGGATAAGGATTCGACGTTTAACCTGTACAAGGATATTGCTGAGCGCACGGATGGCGATGTGTACATTGGCGTGGTTGGCCCGGTGCGCACGGGGAAAAGCACGTTCATCGCCAGATTTATGGAGCAGCTGGTGCTGCCCAGGCTGAAAAGCGGCCCCAGGCGGGAACGCATTGCGGATGAGCTGCCCCAAAGTGGCTCGGGCCGCACCATCATGACCACGCAGCCCAAGTTTGTGCCCGGGGAAGCGGTGGAGGTGATGCTCCAGGAGCAGACCGCGGTGCGGATGCGTATGGTAGACAGCGTGGGGTATCTGGTGAAAGGTGCCCTGGGCACTGCGGAAAACGATGGCGCGCGCATGGTGCATACCCCCTGGTTTGACCAGGACATTCCCTTTGAGCAGGCAGCGGAGATCGGCACCCGGAAGGTGATGACCGACCATGCGACCATTGGCATGGTGATTACCACGGACGGTAGCATTACCGACCTGCAGCGGGGTGCCTATGTGGAGGCGGAAGAGCGGGTGGTGGGTGAACTGAAGCAGCTGGGCAAGCCCTTTGTGATGGTGCTGAACTCCGCCCAGCCCAGGGCGGCGGAAACCCTGGCCCTGCGTGATGCCCTGGAGGACAAATACGCCGTGCCGGTGATGCTGCTGAACGTGAAGGAAATGTCCGTGGAGGACATTCAGCATGTGCTGGAAAGCGTGCTGATGGAGTTCCCCCTGCGGGAGGCCAGGCTGTCCACTCCGGCCTGGCTGGGCGCCCTGGACTGCGACCACTGGCTGGTGAAGCATGTGCTGGATGGTGTGCGCTCTGCCGGCAACGAACCCAGGCGCATGCGGGAAAACGATGTGTTTGCCGAGGCATTCGCCGGCTCGGAATTCGCACAGGAGGTGCAGCTGCAGCGGCAGTTCCCAGGGGAAGGCCGCATCGACTTTGTGCTGCCCCTGAGGGACGGGCTGTTCAACCGGGTGCTGGGGGAGGAGTGCGGCACGGAAATCAGGGGCGATGCCCACTTGCTTTCCCTGATGAAGGAACTGGTTGGTGCCAAGGCGGAATACGACCATGTGGCGGAGGCGCTGCGGGCCGTGCGGGAAACCGGCTATGGGCTGGTGACGCCTGCCATGGGGCAAATGACCCTGGAGGAGCCGGAGATCGTCCGGCAGGGCGGGCAGTTTGGCGTGAAGCTGAAGGCCCACGCGCCTTCCCTGCACATGATTCGTGTGGACATCGAAACCGAGGTGACCCCGGTGGTGGGCACGGAAAAGCAAAGCGAGGAACTGGTGCGCTATCTGCTGGAGGAGTTTGAAAGCGATCCGCAAAAGATATGGAACACCAACTTCTTTGGCAAAAGCCTGAACGATATGGTGCGGGAAGGCCTGAACAACAAGCTGCTGCGCATGCCGGCTGATGCCCAGCAGAAGGTGCAGGAAACGTTGACGAAAATCATCAACGAGGGTGACGGCGGGATGATTTGCATCCTTTTGTAAGGTTGACAAGCGGAGAAAATCGCGCTACAATTGATTGTAAAGGTCACAAGACCGTTGCAAATCCACATGAAACGAAGGTTGTTACCGATGAAGTATCCTATGACAATCGCTGGCTTGAAGCGCGAATTGCCCCTGTGCCCTGTGTCTGACGAGCTGTACATCGGCGCGTTCGTCATCTTTGGGGATGTGGAGCTGACGGTAGCCTGCGCAAAGGAGCTGCTTTCCAAGGCCCCTGAATACGACTATCTGATCACTGCTGAGTCCAAGGGCATCCCGCTGGGATACGAAATGGCCCGCCAGCATGGCGATGCAAAATGGTTCCTGGCCCGCAAGGGTGTGAAAGTCTACATGCAGGATGTGCTCTCCGTTGAGGTGAAGTCCATTACCACCGACCATGTGCAGAAGCTGTACCTGGACGGCAATGATGCTGCCATGATGAAGGGCAAGCGCATTCTGATTGTGGATGATGTGATTTCCACAGGCGAGTCCCTCCATGCCATTGAGGAGCTGGTGGAAAAGGCTGGCGGCAATATTGTGGGCCGGCTGTGCATCCTGGCTGAAGGCGACGCCCAGCAGCGCCCGGACATTACCTACCTGGAAAAGCTGCCCCTGTTTAACGCCAAGGGCGAGATCATCGGCTGATTCTTTCAAACAAAGGCCTGCTGCGGCGGGCTTTTTTTGTGTATTTTTTGCGGCGTTTCCAGGCACACTAAGCGCATTCAAGGAGGGATGCGCAGTGCAGGAATACAGAACGGATCTGGCCATGGAGCGCACGGTGCGGCCTGGCGGCATGGGGGAAGGCGTGCATGTGGACACCAGGCGACGGGGTGACATGGAAACCACCTGGGTGCGCATTCAAACCACGGAGGCCGCAAGCCGCCTCGGCAAGGCACAGGGCGCATACTGGACGCTGACCCACCCGCGGCTGCCAACCCTGGTGCCGGAGGAACGCATGACCATTGCCCGGGAGATCAGCCAGACCCTGCGGCTGATGCTGCCGCCCGCAGGCAGCGTGCTGGTGCTGGGCCTGGGCAACCGGCACATGACGGCGGATGCCCTGGGGGACAGGGTGGTAAGTGGTGTGCTGGTTACCAGGCACATGCAGGACAGCCGCCTGCGCAGTGTGTGCGCAGTGGCACCCGGCGTGCTGGGCATTACCGGCGTGGAAACGGCAGAGCTGGCCCTGGGACTGACACAGAGAATCCGTCCCTCCGCAGTGCTGGTTATTGATGCGCTGGCTGCCATGGAAACCCACCACATCTGCACCACCGTTCAGCTGACGGACACGGGCATCAGCCCGGGCAGCGGTGTGGGCAACCACCGGCAAGGCATCAACGCCCAATGGCTGAAGGTACCCGTCATCGCAATGGGGATTCCCATGGTGGTGTATGCCTCCACCATCGTAAAAGACGCGCTGCGGGGGATTCTTGCCAGGGAGAGCAGCCGTGAAGAAGCGGAAACCATGGCGGAAAAGCTGGCGGACGGCGTCCTTGGTGATTTTGTGGTAACGCCCCGCAGCATTGACGAGCTGGTTCAGGGCCTGGCGGACATGCTGGCCCTGGCCATCAATGCAGCACTGCAGCCGGACATGCCCATGGAGGAATTGAGCCTTTACCTGCACTGAGTCTATTCCGCAACCCTGCGGCATACATTATCACAAACGATGGGGTGAGGTGCGGTATGGCTGGATGTGCATGGTCAAGGGGACAGGCTGCGGAGGTTGCGCTGGGCAGCGCGCTGCTGATGGCATTGCTGGCTGCGCTGCTGACTGCGCTGGCTGGACAAGCATCGGCGCCTGCCTTGGCTGAGGCCTTGCCCATGCTGCAGGTGGAGGTCATCCGCGCCACAGAACTACCGGCACCAGGGAAAAGTGTGCTGATCTACCACACCCACACCTGGGAAGCTTTTGAACAGGTGCCTGGCAACCGGTATCAGGAAACGGAAAAGTGGCGCAGCAAGGACAGCGGCGCAAACGTGGTAGCCGTGGGGGATGCCCTGGCTGCCGCGCTGACAGCCAGAGGTTTCACCGTGGTGCATGATGACACAGCCTTCGAGCCGCCGGATCTTTCCACGGCGTATCAACGCTCCCTGACCATGCTGGAGGAGCGGACGGCAGCGGGCGAAAGCTATGACCTGTATATCGACCTGCACCGGGATGCGGTGGGTTCTTCATCCACCCTGAAGCGAACGGTGATGGCAGGGGGCGAGGAGATTGCCAGATTCATGGTGCTGGTGGGCAAGGGGCAGGCCTATGCCGACAAGCCGGACTGGCAGGCCAATTACGCCATTGCCGAGGGACTGACCCGGAGCATGAACCGCCAGGTGGAGGGCCTGTGCAGGCCTGTGAAGGTGAAAACAGGGCGGTTCAACCAGCACATTGCGCCCAGGTGCGTGCTGATTGAATGCGGCCTGAATTACAACACCCTGGAGCAGGTGCTGCGGGGTGTACCCTACCTGGCGCAGGCCGTTGCGGAAGTGCTGGAATAGCTTCATGCCCAGTTCATGCGGAACGTGTACAATTAAAGAAGCAAGCAAAAGGAGGAAGAAGGCATGTGCACCAGCCTGGCCTGGAACAACGGCGCATTTTACTTTGGCAGGAATCTTGATCTGGAGGTAGCCTTTGGGCAGCGGGTGGTGATCACCCCCAGGCGGCACCGGTTCGCCTTTCGCCGGGTGCCTGCCATGGCGCAGCACTATGCCATGATCGGCATGGCCACGGTGATGGACGGATGTCCGCTGTATGCCGAGGCAGCCAACGAAAAGGGCCTGTGCATTGCCGGCCTGAACTTTCCGGACAATGCGCATTATGCGACGGAGGAAGAGCCGGACAAGCACCATGTAGCGCCCTTTGAGCTGCCCTGGTGGCTGCTGGGCCAATGCGCCACGGTACAGGAGGCCCGGGCGCTGCTGGAGCACACGCAGGTGGTGAATATACCCTTCAGCGACAGGGTACCCAATTCACCCCTGCACTGGCATGTGGCAGACAAGCGGGAATCCCTGGTGATTGAGTGCATGGCGGACGGCATGCACGTTCATGAAAACCCTGTGGGTGTGCTGACCAACAATCCGCCCTTTGATTTCCACCGGCAAAACCTGGTGCAGTACATGGGCCTTACGGCGCTGTATCCCGAAAACCGAATGACGGACAAGGTGATGCTTCGCCCCTTTGGACGCGGGCTGGGCGGCTTCGGCTTGCCTGGGGATGCTTCGCCGGCGTCGCGTTTCGTGCGGGCAGCCTTCCTGAAGCTGAACTCTGTGTGCGAAGAAACCGAAGAGGCCAGCGTGGCCCATTTCTTCCGCCTGCTGGATGCCGTTGCCATGACAAAGGGCAGCGTGATGGCCCCGGGCGGTGAGTGGGAATACACCCTGTATTCCTGCTGCATCAATGCCGACGAAGGCGTGTACTATTACAAAACCTACGGCAACAGCCGGCTGACAGCTGTGCACCTGCACAATGCCAACCTGGAGGGAAAAACCCTGGCGGAGTATCCCATGGAAATGCAGCCGCATGTGCTGCATGCCAATTGAAAAAGCTCGCTTCCGCATGCAAAAGGGAAGCGAGCTTTTTCATTATCCCAGCAGCATCCTGTCGTTGTTAAGGCCGGCACCGCTGGCCTTTTCGAACATCTGCAGCAGGTCTTCCACCTGCAGGCTGGCCTTGGTTTCCCGGCCGATGTCCAGGATCACCTTGCCCTCGTGCATCATGATGGTGCGGTTGCCGTACTGCAGGGCGTCCTTCATGTTGTGGGTAATCATCATGGCGGTCAGGCAGTTGTCCGACACCAGCTTGCGGGTCAGGTGCAGCACCTTGGAGGCTGTTTTGGGGTCAAGGGCGGCGGTGTGCTCGTCCAGCAGGAGCAGCTTGGGCTTTTGCAGGGTGGCCA
>CAYMOM010000085.1:0-8524 GCA_964391995.1 uncultured Faecalibacterium sp. | reverse complement strand
AGGAATCCGAAGAAGCGCCTGCGCCTGTGGAGGACAAGGAGCCTGACAAGGAAGAATCCGAAGAAGCGGCTGCGCCCATGGAGGACAAGGTGTCCGACAAGGAGGAATCCGAAGAAGCGCCTGCGCCTGTGGAGGACAAGAAGCCTGACAAGGAAGATTCCGAAGAGCCGCCTGCGCCCGCAGAGGACAAGGAGCCTGACAAGGAAGATTCCAAAGAAGCGCCTGCACCTGTGGAGGACAAGGAGCCTGACAAGGAAGATTCCGAAGAGCCGCCTGCGCCCGCAGAGGACAAGGAGCCTGACAAGGAGGAATCCGAGGAAGCGCCTGCGCCTGTGGAGGACAAGGAGCCTGACAAGGAAGATTCCAAAGAAGCGCCTGCACCTGTGGAGGACAAGGAGCCTGACAAGGAAGATTCCGAAGAGCCGCCTGCGCCCGCAGAGGACAAGGAGCCTGACAAGGAAGAATCCGAAGAAGCGCCTGCACCCATGGAGGACAAGGAGCCTGAAAAGGTGGAATCCGAAGAACCACCTGCACCTGTAGAAGACAAGGTGCCTGAAGTGGAGGTCAAGGAACCCTCGGAAACAGCAGAAGAAAATGCACCAGGAGGCAACGACCATGAATCAGAAGAAAGTGATGCTGGTCTTCGGCACCAGGCCGGAAGCCATCAAAATGTGTCCGCTGGTCAACGAACTGAAGACCCGGCAGACCATTCAAACGGTGGTATGCGTCACCGGGCAGCACCGGCAGATGCTGGATCAGGTGCTGGAAACCTTCCGCGTTCAGCCAAATTACGATCTGTCCATCATGCAGTCCCAGCAAACCCTGTTCGACGTAACCTGCAACATACTGCTGCGGATCCGTCAGGTGCTGGAGCAGGAAAGGCCGGATATCGTGCTGGTGCACGGAGATACCAGCACGACCTTCGTAACGGCGCTGGCGTGCTTCTACCTGCACATCCCCGTGGGGCACGTAGAGGCCGGGCTGCGAACCTACAACCTGGAAAGTCCCTTCCCGGAGGAATTCAACAGGCAGGCAGTAGGCCTTATCAGCCGCTTGAACTTCGTGCCAACCGAGCAGTCCAGGCAAAACCTGCTGCGCGAAGGAAAGCGCGAAGGCAGCATTCATATTACAGGGAATACGGCAATTGATGCCCTGAAAACCACCGTTCGGGCGGATTATTCCCACCCGGAGCTGGACTGGGCCACCGGCAGCAGGCTGATCCTCATCACCGCCCACCGCCGTGAAAACCTTGGCGAGCCCATGCGGCACATGTTCCGGGCCATCCGCCGGGTTATGGACGAGCACCCGGACGTGAAGGCCATTTACCCCATTCACATGAACCCCCAGGTGCGCCAGACCGCCGCCGAGATCCTGGGAGATGACGACCGGATTCACATCATCGAGCCGCTGAGCGTGCTGGACTTCCACAATTTCATGAGCCGCAGCACCCTGATCCTTACCGATTCCGGCGGCATCCAGGAGGAGGCACCCTCCCTGGGCAAGCCGGTGCTGGTCATGCGCGATACCACCGAGCGCCCCGAAGGCATTGCCGCCGGCACCCTGAAGCTGGTTGGCACCACCGAGGACACCATCTACCAGGAGTTCACCCGCCTTCTGTGCGACAAGGAGGCCTACCAGGCCATGAGCCACGCCAGCAACCCCTATGGCGATGGCTTCGCCTGCCGCCGCATTGCGGATATCCTGGAGCAGACGGACGACTGGCGCATCACCGTTTGACACAAAAAAGCAAGGCCGCGAAGAAGCGACCTTGCTTTTTTGTGCCTGTTAAAGCTCCCCTATCACATCGTCCATACTGTACAGGCCCGGCGCCTTCCCCGCAAGGAACGCCGCCGCCCGCAGTGCGCCCTGGGCAAACACGCTGCGGTTTTCCGCGCTGTGGCTGACGGTGATGCGTTCCGCCGGGCCCAGGAAGCACACCTGGTGCTCCCCTGTCACCGTGCCGCCGCGAATGGCGTGCAGGCCAATCTCGTTATGCCGGCGCTTGCAGTCCCGCCCGGCGCGCCCATTCTGCGCCACCCTGGGCTGGTCGTAAGCATCCTTCACCGTATCAAACAGTATCAGCGCCGTGCCACTGGGGGCATCCGCCTTCCGGTTGTGGTGGGCCTCGATGATTTCTACATCGAAGTCCTCGCCCAGCACCTGGGCGGCCTTGCGGCTCAGGGCCCGGAGCAACGCAATGCCCACGCTCATATTGGCGGAGCGGAAAATGGCAATGCGCTTTGCCGCTTGGTCAATCTGCGCCAGCTGTTCCGGGGTGTAGCCGGTGGTGGCCAGCACAGCAGGAATGCGGTACTTCAGGGCGTAGGCCAACAGTTCATTCAGGCTGGCAGGCCGGGAGAAATCCACAATGCAGTCCGCATCTCCGGGCGCATTGGCAAAGCTGGTATACACCGGAAAATCCGCCGCCATGGGCACAATGTCCACGCCAGCCATGTCAAAGCCTGCAGCCTTGGCCTGGGCGGCAACCTCGCGGCCCATAAAGCCAGCCGCGCCGCTAATGAGTATCTTCATCCTGCACTCCTCACACCGTCAGTCCCAGTTCGCCCATGATGGCGTAGAGCTTCCCCCGGGGGCCTTGCTGCATGGGCACCAGGGGCAGGCGCAGCTCATCCTGGCACATGCCCAGCTTTGCCATGGCGGCCTTCACCGGAATGGGGCTGGTTTCGCTGAAGAGGGCGTTGATCAGCGGCAGCAGCTTCAGCTGAATGGCGGCGGCTTCTGCGTTCCTGCCCTCCAGGGCCAGCCGAGCCATGCGGGAGGTTTCCGCCGGCAGCACGTTGGACAGCACGGAAATCACACCCTTGAAGCCGCAGGCCATGGTGGGCAGAATCAGGTCATCGTTGCCGCAGTAGAAGTCCACCTTGTCCCCGCACAGGCGCAGCTTTTCCATGGCCTGGGAAACATCCGCGTTGGCTTCCTTCACGGCAATCACGTTTTCGTGCTGGCAGATTTCCGCCAGAGCCTCCGGGCCGATGTTCAGCCCTGTGCGGCTGGGCACGTTGTAGACAATCACCGGCAGGGTGGCGGCATCCGCAATGGCATTGAAGTGGGCCACCAGGCCTGCCTGGCTGGTCTTGTTGTAATAGGGCGTCACCACCAGCTGGGCATCCGCGCCAAACTCGGCAGAGTGCTTGGCGGCATACACTGCCTCGCTGGTGGCGTTGGAACCGGTGCCGGCAATAACAGGCACCCGGTGGTCAGCCTTCTCCACCACCCGGCGGATCACCGCCAGGTGCTCCTCCCAGGTCATGGTTGCAGGCTCGCCGGTGGTGCCGGCAGCAATCAGCGCGCTGACCCCGTGGGCGATCTGGTCTTCCACCAGCCTGTCCAGGGCCGGGAAGTCCACCTCGCCATTCTTGAAGGGGGTAATCAGCGCCGTGCCGCAGCCGGTGAACAGTGGCTTTCTCATGGAAGCAACCTCCTATTAGTTCTTTTCAATGTATCCCTTGGCGCACAGCAGCTCCGCCGTCAGGATGGCGCCGCCAGCTGCACCGCGGACGGTGTTGTGGCTCAGGCACACAAAGCGATAATCGAAAATCTTGTCCTCCCGCAGCCGACCGATGGACACGCCGAAGCCGTTCTGGAAGTCCCGATCCAGGCGGGTCTGGGGCCGGGAAGGATCCTCAAAGTATTGCAGGAAAGGCTTGGGGGCGTTGGGCAGGTTCAGGCGCTGGGCCTCGGTTTCGTAGGTATTCCAGCGCTGCTTGATTTCCTTCATGCTGGGCTTGTTTTTGAAGGACACACTGACAGCCGCCATGTGTCCATCGCTGCAGGCCACCCGCAGGCACTGGGCGCTGATAACGGGCTTTTCGGCATTCACAATAGCCAGGCCGTCTGCTGTGTCCTGCACCTTGCCCCACAGCTTCAGGGGTTCGTTTTCGCTCTTCTCATCCTCGCCGCCGATGTAGGGAATCACGTTGTCCACCATCTCCGGCCAGGTTTTGAAGGTCTTTCCTGCGCCGCTGATGGCCTGGTAGGTGCAAACGCTGACCTTTTCAATGCCAAAGTCCAGCAAGGGGGTCAGGGCGGGCACATAGCTCTGGATGGAGCAGTTGGGCTTCACGGCAATGAACCCCTTCTTGCAGCCCAGGCGCTTGCGCTGCTGCTCAATCACGCGGATATGGTCGGCGTTGATTTCAGGCACCACCATGGGCACGTCCTTCACACCCCGGCAAGCGGAGTTGTTGCTAACCACGGGAATCTCGTGCCTGGCGTAGTTTTCTTCCAGGGTGCGAATTTCGTCCTTGGTCATGTTTGCCACGGCGCAGAACACGAAATCCACCATATTCCCCACTTCATCGACATTTGCAGCATCCACAACGGTCATCTCTGCCACATCGGCAGGGATTTCCCACTCAAATGCCCACTTATCTCCCACTGCATCCTTGTATTTCTTGCCGGCACTGCGGGCGGAGGCCGCCACGCAGGTCACCTGAAACCAGGGGTGATCCTTCAACAGGGAGATGAACCGCTGGCCTACCATGCCCGTTGCGCCCACAATGCCTACACGATACTTTTCCATTGCCGCTTCCTCCTCATTTGTCCATCGGTATAGAAAAAACACCTCAAGCCTTGCCTGCGGTGCGCCAGTAGGTACAGGTATGCCATAGCACGCCTGTTTTCCCTGCCGAACCAGCGCTCCGCCGGGCCATTCGCCCGATGACAGTCGCGGAGCTGTTCGCCCCGCGCCCAAGGCAGCCCAGCGAGCATGAGCTGCCTTTCGGCATCGTTCCCTTTTGCGCTGCATCACAGGATGCTCATCCTCCGCCGCGCTACTCATGAAAAATGCGCCTCTGATTCCGTTTCCTATGTAATTTCGGGTACTGGTTCATGATACCATAGGCATTTCTTTCCTGTCAAGGGCCATGGCGCCCGTGGCTGTTTCTTCTTTGTATTTTATTTTTTGCGCCCTGCAATCAGTCGCAGCAGACTGCTGAGGCCCTTGGGGGCCTTCACGCACACCATTCGCACCGCCATGCCATCACCTCCCCTTTCCCAGGCGGATCAGCCCATACCCCAGGGCAATCAGCAAAAGGCCTGCCAGCGCGGCCCAGGCCCAGCCGGGTATGCACACAAACAGCAGGATCAGCCCAATGCCTATCAGCACCGCGCCCACCGCAGGCAGCGCGCTGGCATGGGGGTAGCACCGCTGGTGCGCCTGCTTGCTCCATCCCCTTTGCATGGTTCATCCCTCGCTTCCGCTTCAGCTTATGCAGAAAAAAACTTTCTGATGCATGCAGGGAAAAGGAACTTTGTAACGTTTTTGTAATGTAGTAAACCAAAAATGTTTACATTTGGGGCAAAATCATGTAGAATAGGGTGAAGGCTACCCAAAGGAGGTACATCCCATGGACATTCTGAACAAGCTTATCGCGCTGCTGCCTCAGCTGGCGGATTTCCTTGTTTATGCCGCCATCGCGGTATCCACCCTGATTGGCGTCATCAAGTGCCTGCTGCCCCTGTGGGGCACCACCCATGCCCTGCGCCGTGCCATCCGCCGGCTGCAGCAGGATGCAGGCAACACCACCGAGAAGCCCGTCTGGCAGGAGAGCCGCTTTATGGGCCGCAGGCTGCGGGGCACCTGGCTGCGCTTTTTGCAGAATGCCGAGCAGCTGGACCGCCGCGGCCTGCCCTGCAGCGTGGAGGACTATATCAACGATGATACCGTGGCCCACGGGCCCGGCAATGCCAACCTGGCGGAGATGATCCCCAGCATGCTGACCTCCCTGGGCATTCTGGGTACCTTCATGGGCATGGTTCGCGGCCTGGGCGGCCTGGACTTCACCACCGCCGATGCCATCATCAGCGGCATTCCCACGCTGCTCAGCGGCATGCAGTTTGCCTTTGGCACCTCCGTGGCTGGCGTCAGCTGCTCCATTGTGTTCAGCATGCTCAACCGCATCGCCCAGGGTTCCAGCTACCGGGCCATTGACGATTTTGTCAATTCCTTCACCCAGCTGGCCATGCAGCGCCCCCTGGACAACGATGTGCAGCTGATTTGCCAGAACCAGGACGCCAACCACATGCTTTCCACCCTGACGGACACCCTGCCCATGCAGCTGACCCGCTCCATCGAAACCAGCGTTGGCCGGGTGATGCAGCCTGTGGCCCAGAGCATGGACAGTTTTCTGATCGGCGCTACCCGCGCCCAGGTGGACGGTGTAGGCCGCATTGTCAGCAACTTTGTCAGCCAGATGAACACCAGCCTGAATGACCAGTTTCTGCAGCTGGGCCGCACGCTGGCGGACATTAACCAAAACCAGCAGCTTTCCTCCCAGCGGATGGAGCAAACCATGCAGTCCGCCGGTGTGATTATGCAGGATGTGAACCAGCTGCATGCCGTTTCTGCCCAGGTGATGGAGCAGTTTGAACAATATGTGCAGGAGCTGAGCGCCGCCCGCCACCGGGATGAGCACTTCGAGCAAACCTCTGCCGACCTGCTGGACAAAATGCATAAGGCCAGCCAGCAGCAATCCGCTGCCCTGCAGCAGCTGAAGTCCTGCCAGGACGGGCTGAACGCCGCCGTTGAGCAATTCTGTCAGGAAAACCGGCAGGCCTTGTCCGCCATGCACAAGGATGCCAGCCAGACCGGCGACCAGCTTTCCGCCGTGAACAAAACCGTGCAGGATGCCAGCGCCCGGCTTTCCAAGACCTATCAGGATGCCGCCGACCAGATGGTGGCGGGGGTTACCAACATGCTGGCCCTGTTTGACGACAACACCGCCAGCCTGCTGACTGCACTGACAGAGAAGGTCAATGCCATGAGCGCCGCCGAGGCCGGCAAGGCCACTGCCTCCCAGCTCAGCGACATTCAGCGGATGCTGACCTCCATCCAGGACAGCCTGAAGCAGGCCGCCGACACCCTTTGCAAGAAGGAGGGCTGATCCCATGGCCAGGCAGAAAATGCACAACCAGCGGGCCGGCCGCGGCGGAACCAACACCGGCGCCAGCTGGATCAGCTATTCCGACCTGATGTGCGCCCTGCTGCTGATGTTCGTGCTGATTCTTTCCGTGGTCATGTATTCCTTCATGACCCAGTTGGATCAAAAGGCCGCTGAACTGGACGAGCAGAAGGCCCTGGTGATCGCCCGGGAGGCTGAGGCTGAAAGAATACTCATTCAGCTGAACGACAAGGAAGCCGTGCTGAACGCCAAGAATGCCGAATTGATCCTGGCCCAGGAAAAGCTGGACGCCTCCCAGGAGGAGCTGAACCAGGCTCAAATCGTCCTGGCCAGCCAGCAAACCGAGCTGGACACAGCCAAGAGCAACCTGGCCGACAAGGAGGATCAGCTGATTATCCTCCAGGGTGAATTGGCCAACCAGCAGATTGCCCTGAACGCCGCCACCGAGGTGCTCAACAGCCAGAAGGAGGCCATGGCCGCCCAGGCTGCCAAGCTGGATGCCATTGTGGGCGTGCGCACGCAGATCGTTTCCACCCTGTCCCAAACCCTGTCCCAGTCCGGGCTGAAGGCCACCGTGGATTCCTCCACCGGCGACATCGTGCTGGAAAGCGCCGTGTTTTTCGATTTCAATTCCTCCAAGCTGTCCGCCGAGGGCCAGGCCATTCTGGATCGTTTCCTGCCCGCCTACATGAGCGTGCTGCTCTCCGATGATTACCGGGGATACCTGGGTGAAATCATCATCGAGGGCCACACGGACAGCGTGGGCGAATACATGACCAACCTGGAGCTGAGCCAAAGCCGCGCACAGACCGTGGTGAGGTATTGCCTGACCACCACCGCCCTGACCCGGGAGCAGCGGGAGGTTCTCCGCACGCTGATCGTCCCCAAGGGCAAGAGCTTTACCGACCCGGTGTATAACGCCGATGGCACCATCAACGATGAAAAGTCCCGCCGGGTGGAGTTCAAATTCAGCCTGCGGGATTCCGAGATGATTACCGAGATGAACCGCATTCTGCAAAGCATGGAGGACGAGGAATGAAGGTTGTAGCCATCCTGTCCGTTCTGGTGCTCATCGCCAGCCTGGTGGGCGTGGGCTGCCTGTATCTGACGGCCAATGTAACCGTGGAAGCCATTGGCGTTGTGGCTGTAGAAGCCTCCACCCAGCAGGCGTATTTCGCCCAGCTGAAGCAGC
Source organism: uncultured Faecalibacterium sp. (assembly GCA_964391995.1). GTDB lineage: Bacteria > Bacillota > Clostridia > Christensenellales > Aristaeellaceae > UBA11524. The sequence continues at coordinate 409 of CAYMOM010000085.1, read as the reverse complement.
AAATGGAAAACCAGCAGGTGCTGGGCACGGCCTTCACCTCCCAGCCCATCGGCGAGGCGGAAAGCTATCAGTTCCTTACCTACACCGTGCGGCTGAAGAACAGCTGCTTCGTAAAGGCTGACATGGTGGAGGTGCAGGTAACCCCCATGCAGGGCGATGTGCTCCAGGTGGCTGATCCCTCCGCCCGGGCCCTGTCCGCCCGCACCACCGGTGACCTGACCGCCACCATACTGACGGATATCGGCATGCACTCCGTCCGCGAGCTGAACATCACCTATTACATGTGGGGCATTCCCTTCTCCCTCCGCACAACTTACGGGCACTGAAAAACGGCCTGGCGCGATAATGCGTCAGGCCGCAGGGTGTCGAAAAAGTGGCAAAGCCACTTTTTCGAGGATTTGCGCTCCGT
>CAYMOM010000084.1:0-8525 GCA_964391995.1 uncultured Faecalibacterium sp. | reverse complement strand
GCCGCCTTTCGCCGTTCCTCGCTATACGGCGCAGTCAGCCGAAAACTCAATCGCCCTTTCTCAACCTCAAAAGTCAATCCGCCTTGCTCGTCATCGTCGATCTGGCGGCAGCATTGTGGGTACTTTGCCACAAATGCTGTCAACCGCTTTTTGAGGTCGGTGTTGTGGGTCTGCACCTCGAACAAGCGGCTATGCTCGTCAAAATAGATCACGGTTGTCTTTTGCTTCTTAGTTAGCCCTGTTCTAATAAAACCTCCTGATTTTCATAGTTTTTTTCCGGCTCTTGAATTGGAAAAGTGAAGCGATTTTTTAATAGAAATGTCCCAAACGATGCGGAGTTCATTTCCGGCTGTGCTATCGTCTGATTTTCCACTTTTCCAGCTCTTGACCGTATTTTCATTCCCTTTGGTTTGTGCGGCTCTTCAGCACTCCACCAGTTCGTTTTTTCATCACCAGTTTGCGCCGCCGATCCGCAAGGTCGGGAAATCAGGGCTACTCAAAAGGTTGTACGCGCCTGCCTTGGAAATCTGCAATGCTTCCGCAAGCTGCTTTGCATCCATCACATCGGGCATGGCTTCAAACGGTTCTATGCTCAAAAATCTCCTTTCCCGCATAGACGGCAGTAGTCACCATTTCGGTGACTGTTGCCGTCTATGCGTCTGTTTACTTGTCCAAATATTTCTGATACTCCGCTGTCACATAGTCCTCATAGGCGTTTGCGACTTTGGCAATCCGCTTGTGAACTACGCTGGCGGTCTTGTAGCCAACCTTGTCCGCGATCTCCTGCTCTGTGTAGCCCGCCATCCGTAGCTTCAATATCTCTCGATCTTTCTCTGTGATATTCTGCTCGGAAAAGGATGCAACCTGCATTTCAGAAATGACCTTCTGCTCAAATTCGCCACGAGGATCGGCTATCTTGAAAATATCGCCGTCTTCACTCTCCATCATCTCGTCAAGAGAAATCGGCTTGCCGGAGCGGTTGTGATGCCATTTCCGCATGAAGTCCGTCTTGACGGTGCTGCGTATGGTTTCGTAGTCCTCTACGGTGCGGTTTTCCCAGATCGCGTCGATCATCGGCTGCCAGTTCTGCTCTGCAACAATCATATCGGTGACATTGCCGACCAGATTGCCGAACTGCTGATAGGTCAGCCACGGCACTTTCACGCCTTTCGGGACATTGAAAAGGCGCTGGAAACCCAGACCGTTCTGCTCAAGTTTCATGCGGATGTAGGGGATGATGCTGTACGACAGCCGCCACAAGGGGAAGTAGCCTGCGTATTGATTCCAGTTGCCGGGGATGTCACGGTAGTTCCCCTTACGGTCTTTCACTTGGAAGAACTGCCATGCGCTCCATGCGTAGCAGTCCCGCACCAGCAGCTTGAACATATCGTCGCATACAATGTGATCGTACTTGTCCGTCCGCAAGACCTCGTAGGGGCAGTGGGGCAGCTCGTAGGCTGGCTTCCATTTCTCCGCCAGCTCTCGGGGCAGGCTGAAAACAGCGTCAGCCATGATTTGTCGCTGTCCTGCGGTATCTCGATAATCTCACCGGGCAGTACCACGAGGAAACCAGTCGGGTCTGTCTGCTTGTCCATCAGCGTCACCTCCAATCGTTCTGTACTTAGCCCTCTACTATATATGGCATGAGAAGGGCTGAATTGTTCCAATGTTTCCAAACTTTTTTGAAAAATCTCGGAATGGATGGGATAGGATTGATTTGAAAACATAATACCTGAAAGCTGTGAATAAATCTATTGCTTTTCATGAAAGCAAAATAGCGGGTATCCGACGTTCATCGGATACCCGTCAGCTCACCCACAAACCCTATTGAAGATTATGGCCGAGAAAAGAGCGTCTACAGAAGGCTCTCAGATTGATTCTGAGAATAACTTTTGAAGAAACATACTTCCTGTACAGCCACGCGTCGTTCTCATGCCGCCGTACAAACTGCGTTTTCTTTCATCTTTTCTATTGGGTACTTTGTGGACGGTCTGGCGGGTATCCGACATTTATCGGATACCCGTTATCTCGTTGTCAACCCTACCTGACAGATGCCCATTTCGTAATTTCGGTCTAAAGCTGTTTTACGAACACCTGTCAAAAATGAAACATGGTTTTCTATGGCAATTGATGATAAATGCGCTTCAATTCCTCCGTCATGCTGCCGTCCACTTCATAAACAATCAGAGGCGGCTCCGGGTGAAGCATGGGTTTTGCATCCTTCATGCCCTCCACTAGCACCAGATTGGCAGATTTCGCGGCGGATGGGTAAATCAGCCGGAAGCGCTTGGGGGCCAGGTGCGCCTGCTCCATGGCTTGCATCAGCTCCAGCATGCGCGGCGCCGGGTATACCAGGGATATGCGCCCCTTACCCTTCAGCAGGCGGTAGGCCATCTTCAGCCAGGCCGCAAGGCCATCAGCCGTTTGATGCCTGGCCAGGCGCAGGCTGTTTGAGGGATTCAGCAGGGTAGTGCCTGGCGTGCCATAGGGTGGATTGCACACAATGCCATCCAGGCTGCAGGGTGCCAGCACATCCAGCGCCTGCTCCACCGGCAAGGGGTAAACCGTCACCTTTTCCGTCAGGCCGTTCAGGGCCATGGTGCGCCGGGCCATGTCTGCCATGTCCGGCTGAATTTCAAAGGCGTCCACATGGCTAGCCTTTCCGCGCCCCAAAAGAAGCAGCGGAAGGATCCCCGTGCCGGTGCCAAAGTCCCCCACCCGGTCATTGGGCGCCACCCGGGCGAAATCCGCCAGCAGCACAGCATCCATGCCAAAGCGGAAGCCGTTTTCCTTTTGCAGGATGCGCATGCCAGCCAGCTGCAGGTCATCCAGGCGTTCGCCGGGGTCAGTCAAGTCCATGGGATCACTCCTGTTGCAGGTATCGGCTCATTACATAGCCAACGCTGTCGTTATACTGTATCTTGAACCATTCATCGCCCATTTCCAGCACGGTGACAGCCGTGCCGCGGGGAATGGAGAGCAGCACTCGGGCATCGGCGCTGGGGGTTTCCCGCAGGTTCAGGCTGCCGGAAGGTGTGCTGACCACCCACGCCCCCGTGCTGCCGGCGCGAATGCTGAGGAAGCGCGTCATTACATAGCCGGTGGTGACACCATAGCGCACCTGGCACCAGTCATCGCCAGCCTGCAGCAGCACGACCTGGCTGCCGTCAGGAATGGACAGCAGCACCCGGGCATCGGCACTGGGGGTCTCCCGCAGGTTCAGGCTGCCGTTTCCCGTGCTGACCTGTGCTGTGCCTTCTGCCGCCGGTGGCTGGGTGGCTGGTGCATCATCCTGGGCGAAGGACAAGAAGCGTTCCATCACATAGCCGGTGCTGCCGCCGTAGCTCACCTTTATCCAGCCGTTTTGCCTACCCTCCACAGCCAGCACCGTGCCTTGGGGAATGCCCAGCAGCACCCGGGCATCGGCACTGGGGGTTTCCCGCAGGTTCAGGCTTCCGCCGGAGGTTGCCACCCGGGCATATCCTCCGCCGGTGGAAGGTTTCTCCCCTTCCGAGCGCAGGTAGCTGGACATAACATAGCCGGACTTGCCGCCGTAACTCACCTGGCTCCAGCTGCCGCTTTGAGCAATCACGCCCACCTGCGCCCCGCGGGGAACCTGCACCACCACGGCAGAGCCGATGGCAGGCTGGCTGCGCATGTTCAGCGGGCCGGACTGAGTGACCACGGTGGCATAGGAAGAAGGCGCTGCGCCGGCATCACCGGGAAAGGACAGGTACTTTGTCATCACATGGCCGGTCACGCTTGCATACCGCACAGCGCACCATTCCGCGCCGCGGCTGGTAACGATAATGCTCTCCCCTCTTGGGATGGTCATCAGCACCCGGGCATCAGTGCCGGGCTGCTCCCGCAGGTTCAGCGTACCGGAGGCCGTTTTCACAATGGCCTCTGTTTCGCCGGTACCAATGCCGGGCGCATCGTCTGCTACAGGTGCATCGCCGCTGCTGGTACCGTTGACGGAAAGGTATTTGGTCATGATGTACCCCTCATAAGCGCCGGCCTGCACATAGCACCAGCTTCCATCGTTCGCCAGCACGGTCACCGCGCCGCCGTGGGCGATGGTGCCCAGCACCCGGCTGGTGGTGGAGGCAGTTTCCCGCAGGTTCACCGTGCCGGAGCCGGAGGGAATGTTCACCACTGCAGGGGTGCTTCCCTGTCCGGTGGTCTGCATGGGATAGGTGCTGCTCATTACCAGAAAGTCTGCCGATGCCCAGCCTACCTGGGCGCCATACTGCACCTTGACCCAACCGTTTTCCGCCTGGAAAACGCAGAGCACTGCACCATTGGGAATGGCGGCCTCCACCTTGCCGGAAAGGCTGGCGCTGGTGCGCAGGTTCAGGCTGCCGCTGCACTTCACCGTGGCCCATTGGGTGATTTTTGTGGGCGTTGCGCTGGAGGAGGTGGGCGGCGTGCCGGCAAATTTCAACGCCGATGTGGGCGCATAGCCGATGATCTGCCCCAGCTGCACCAGGGTCCAGCCATCTGCCTTGGCCAGCACCGTCACCATGCCGCCGCTGACCACGCTGGTCAGCACATAGGCATCCTCGCTGGCACCGCTGCGGATGGCCAGGCGGTCGTTCACGCCAGCCAGCTTCACGGTGGCTGTGTTGCTGCTGCCGGCGGTTACATCGGCGGGCGTTTCCGTGCTGGTGATGGTATCCTTGCCGCCGCTTTCCAGGGAGGAAAGCACCGTGTGGGTGAAGGCATACTGCACCCGGCGGCAGTCCTCGTAATAGAAGCCGAGAATCTGGTCGTAGGTATAGCCCATGGAGCCCATTTGCATAGCGCCGCGCTGGCTCATGCCTACCCCATGACCAAAGCGGCGGGCCACCAGCTTGAAGGAATCCGCATAGGTTTCCACCGTCCACAATTCATTCTGCCGGCTGTTGATGCTCATGCCCAGAGCCTTTTCCATTTCGCTGAAGATGTCCAGGGTCAAGGTAGCAGAGGAGGTTCCGTTTACGGTTACGTCAAAATCCAGTTTGGTATACAACCGGCTGGGCGCATCATACATGGGGGTGTGTGGCGTTATGCCGTTGATGCGGGTTACCTGGGCACCGCTGCCATACAGGCTTTGAGCCTTCTGGTTCAGCAAGGTTCGGATGGTCTGGTTCTGGCTGGAGGAAGTATTGTCCTTCAGCACGGTCACCGTCCGCTTGACGGAGGCAGCGTTCATCAGGTCAAAGGGGTCATCCTTCACGCCCAGATAGCTGTAGCCAGAGGCGTTCAGGCCGTTCTTGGCAGATTCCGTCTGCCCGCCGTTGGAGGCCGTGTAGTAGGTGCCTGTCAGCGTATTGCCGTTCATCAGCACAATACCCCGGGTGGCATCCACAGCGGCAGTGCAGTTGGCTGTGGAATCGGAATTGCCGTAATACACCTGGTCATTGGTGGTGTCCACCACATCGTACAGGGAGTTGGCACGAAGCTGCATTTTATTCAAAGTGTAGGTTCTTGCGGCAACGGCCTGGGCCTTCAGGGCCTCGATGTTGGCGGAGTTGCCCATCTCATAGGGCACCACACCATACAGATAGTACTCCATGTATACATGCACAATGGCGTACAGCTTCCACCCGCTGCCGCTTTTCTGCGCAGTCAGGTACAGGTCGCCGGGATACAGGTTGTCCGGCATGCGGGTCTGGGCAATGCGCAGGCCGTTGCTGCCGGTGGCAGCGTGCCGGCGGAGAGCCATGCTCTGCCCCATGGGATAGCTTTGGCTTCCCCGGTTCATGGTGATTTGTCCGCTTGCCGTGTTGAAAGCAATGTTAATGGTTTCGCCATTGGTCAGGTTCAGTTCCGTGTTTCCGCTGGTGGAGTAGCTGCCGGCAATGGTTACATCCAGGGATGTGGGACTGCCCATGGAGGACAGGTACACCCGCACCATACCATTATGGGTGCTGGCCTGCACCAGCGGAGCCGACTGTACCTCCGCAGCATTTGCAAAGGAGGCAGTCCAGCCAGTCATCAGCAGTACAAGGCACATGAACAGACAGAATCTGCGGTGCAAGCAAGATCGCTCCTTTCGTTTTTGTTCGACGGAATTTGCATCCGCTACGATTGTACCACATATCTGTCTTCACCGCCATAGCTCACACCGGGATTTTCCACGGAAATACACGGAAAAGGGCGCAGCCTGCATCGGTGCGCCCCTTGCCTATTCGTCCAAATAGTTGTTAAACAGATACATCTTGTAATCCTCCAGGAAGAATGCCTTGCCCGAAGAAAAGCTGCCATATCGCTTCACCAGCTCTGCCCAGGTGATTTCCTTGGCCTTGTTCAAGGCAAAGGTGTCCCGCTGATCAATGCGGCGCATCATTTCGCTGCTGTCAATTTCCTTCATGTTGCCAATCGCCCACGGCCTGGTGGTGTTGGTCACATTGAAAAACACACCGTAGCAGTTGGAAACATACAACACCAGGGTTTCATCATCAGGATAATAGTCCGGGTAACTGTTGTCTGCCTGCAAAAGCTGACAGCACTCCCCCTCTGTGCGAACCTCCTCATAGGCCCAATAGTACGGGATCAGCGCCTGCGGTATGTCCGCCTTGTTCAACCGAATGGAATACAGCTTGCGGTTTTCCCCATCGCAGGAGCCAACATGGATGAAAAACTCCATTTCAGGGCAGCGGGTGTGCTTGATCTCCTGATACATGTTGAAAACTTCCAATATTTCTTGCACGTTTTCTTCGTTGATGAAGCATTGCCACCTGGGGATGATGCCACCCTCAATCAGCCTATCACTGGCCTTGAGAATCTCTTCATAGGCACCCTTGCGACCGACATAGCGATCCTGGATTTCCTTCAGCCCAAAGAAGGTGAGCTGTACCTTTTCCGTCCCCACGCTTTTGAGAAACGGAATATACGCATCATCACGAACAATGCGATAATAGCTGGCCAGTTCAAACCGCTGTGGCTTGGCATTCTTGGAAATGGCCACATCCCGCTCCCAGCGTTCCTTATAATCATGGCAGAAGTCTGGCTCGCGCATCCAGCTGTAAAAGGCAATGCTGCTGAAATGCGGGCCAAAGTAACGCATGATTTGTTCATCCGCATCATTCTCCATGCTGCGGTTGGGCATATGCCCCAGCCAGCAGTGCATGCACCTGTTGGGGCAGCCAAACAGGTCGGCGCAGATGGCAGCAGAACGGCCTTCCATAAAGAATCACTCCTAAAAAAGGAGCAGCGCATCTCGGAACACTCCATGCGCTGCTCCATTGGACTTATTCTGCCTTGGGCTCCTCCGCCTTCTTCTTGCGGGGCGCACGAGGCTTCTTCACAGGTGCCTCAGCGGCTTCCGCTGCAGGCTCAGCCTTGGGCTTGCGGCCGCGCTTCTTGGGTGCTTCCTCTGCAGGCGCTTCGGTGGTTTCAGCCTTCTTGGCGCGGGGTTTCCGGGCAGCGGGCTTCTTCTCGGCAGTTTCGCCTTCAGCCTTGGGCTTGCGGGGCGCACGGGGCTTCTTGGGTGTGGAAGCTTCCACAGGGGTCTCCGCAGGTGCTTCGATGACCTCCGGCTGATTGGCAGAAGCCACCAGCTCCTCATACATGGCAACATACTTGCCGGCGGAGTTAGTCCAGCTGTAATCGCCGCTCATGCCGCGCTGCTGCAGCTTCTTCCACACGTCCGTGCGGTCGTGGTAATAGCCCAGTGCCCGCTCGATGGTGTGCAGCATGTCGTGAGCATTGTAGTTGAAGAAGGAGAAGCCGTTGCCCTCGTCGGTATACTCGTTGTAGGAGAGCACCGTGTCCCGCAAGCCGCCGGTTTCGCGGACGATCGGCACCGTGCCATAGCGCAGGGCGATCAGCTGGCTCAGGCCACAAGGCTCGAACTGGCTGGGCATCAGGAACATATCGCAGCCGGCATAGATCTGATGGGCCAGCGCCGCATCCATGGTGAAGCGCGCCGCTACGCGGCCCTTGTACTGGCTTTCCGCCCAGCTGAACAGGTTGACATAGCGGCTTTCGCCCATGCCCAGCACCACCAGCTGCACGTTTTTGTTCATCAGGTCGCCAATGATGTAGTCCACCAGGTCCAGGCCCTTCTGGCTGCTCAGGCGGCCTACCATGCCAATGATGGGCACATTGGGGTCAATCTCCAGGCCCAGTTTGGCCTGCAGGTCGGCCTTGCAGGCAGCCTTGCCGTCATCGATGCTCTCGAAGGTGTAGGGCTTGGCAATGCGGTTGTCCGTAGCGGGGTCGTAATCCACCATGTCCAGGCCGTTCAGGATGCCATGCACGCTGGCCTTCCGGGCACGGAGCAGGCCGTCCAGCCGCTCGCCGTAGTAGGCCGTCTGAATCTCCTCGGAATAAGAGGGACTGACGGTGGTGATCACATCGGCATACACCAGCGCAGCCTTCATGAAGTTGGCACAGCCGTAGCACTCCAGCTTGTCGTCCGTCCACAGGCTGTCCCCCAGGCCCAGCACATCCTGCACCTCGCGGATGCCGAAAATGCCCTGGTACTGCAGGTTGTGGATGGTGAACATGGTGCGCATCTTGGCAAAGAAGGGCAGGTG
>CAYMOM010000083.1:0-8566 GCA_964391995.1 uncultured Faecalibacterium sp. | reverse complement strand
GTTCCCGCTCTTTCCGGCCTCGCAGCATCTCGTTTTCCTCTTTTCGTTTTCTTTTTCCCTTTATATATTCGACGGCTGCACCCCTTTTTCCTTTTGGTTTTTCCGCTTTTGCATAAAAAATCTCGCCAGAAGTTGCGCTGGCGAGGGTTTGTGGGTGGGCTGAGGGAGCCTTTTCTCAGAAAAGGCTCCCTCTCGCAACACACACGCACCTTACATCCGTTCCGGAGCCTCAATGCCGATGAGCCACAGGCCGGTCTTGATCACGTCCCTGGCGGCGCGGGTCAGGGCCACGCGGGCGGCTGCGGCGTTGGCATCGTCCAGGATGCGATGCTCGTAGTAGAACTTGTTGTACGCTTGGGCAATGTCCGTTACGGCGCGGGTGACCATGGAAGGCTCGTACTTTTCGGCAGCTTCCTTCACCACGTCCGGGAAGCGGCCCAGCAGGCGCAGCAGGGCCTGGGCCTCGTCGTCTGCCAGCGCGTCGTAGTTAATCTCGCCCAGGTCAAGCTCCGCAGCCTTGCGCAGCACGGAGCAGCAGCGGGCGTGGGTGTACTGCACATAGGGGCCGGTTTCGCCGTCAAAGTTCAGCGCCCGCTCGAAGGAGAAGTCGATGTCCTTGATGCGTCCGTTGCTCAGGTCGGAGTAAATCACGGCACCGATGCCCACCTGGCGGGCAACGTCTTCCTTGTTGGGCAGGTTGGGGGATTTCTCGTTGATGATGTCCAGGGCCTTCTGCATGGCCTGGTTCAGCACATCCTCCAGGTAGACCACGCGGCCTTTCCGGGTGGAGAACGCCTGACCCTCAAAGGAAATCATGCCGAAGGACACGTGCACGCAGTCCTTGGCCCAGGGCTTGCCCATCTTTTCCAGCACGCGGAAGATTTGCCGGAAGTGCAAATCCTGTTGGTAGGCCACCACATACAGGCACTTGTCGAAGTGATAGGTGTTCTGGCGATACTCCGCCGCCGCCAGGTCGCGGGTGGCGTAGAGGGTAGCGCCATCGGAGCGGAGGATGATGCAGGGCGGCATTTTGTCCTCCTCCAGGTCAACCACGGAGGCACCCTCGGAGATGGTCAGCAGGTTCTTCTCCCGTAGCTCATCGATGATAACGTCCATCTTGTCGTTGTAGAAGCTCTCACCGGCGTAGGAGTCGAACGTCACGCCCAGCAGCTTGTACACCCGCTCCGCATCCCGGAGGGTAATGTCCTTGAACCAGCTCCAGATGGCGATGGCTTCCTCGTCCTTGTCCTCGATTTTCTTGAACCAGGCACGGCCTTCATCGTCCAGGGAGGGATCCTTCTCGGCTTCCTCGTGGAATTTCACATAGAGGCGCATCATTTCGGTGATGCCCTTTTCCTCCACTTCTCCCTTGCTGCCCCAGGTTTTGTAGGCGTAAATCATCTTGCCGAACTGGGTGCCCCAGTCCCCCAGGTGGTTGATGCCCACGGTCTTGTAGCCCAGGAAATCGTGAATGCGCTTCAGGGAGTGACCGATCATGGTGGTGGACAGGTGGCCCACGCCAAAGCGCTTGGCAATGTTGATGGAGGAGTAGTCCAGGCACACGGTTTTGCCGGCGCCCAGGTCGGAAGAACCGTATTTTTCGCCCATGGACAGCACGGTGTCCAGGGTGTCCCTGGCAAAGTTCACCCGGTTCAGGAAAAAGTTCATGTAGCCGTTCACAGGCTCCACCCGGGCCACATCGGCGTGGTTCCAGGCTTCGCACAGTGCCTGGGCAATCCTGGGCGGCGCCATGCGCAGGCTCTTGGCCAGGCGGAACACGGGGAAGGCATAATCGCCCATGTTGCGGTCCGGCGGCACAGCCAGCAGGCCGCGGATCTCATCAGCAGTGGGCAAATCTGCCGCCTCAGGCCAGGCGGAGGAAAGGCATTCGGCGGTCAGGGTAGCAATGCGGGTCATCATATCCATACAGTGTCATGCTCCTTCTTCAGTCGTACACAGCCTATCATACCATAATTGGAAGGTGTTTCGCAATATGAAAACGGCCTGCTTTTCGCGCAGACCGCAAATTTCATATAACTTTGATGCAGAATTCCTCGCACACGGGGGCACAATAGCCGCAGCGGACGCACCTTGCCTGGTCGCACACGCACTTGCCCTCCTGCAGGGACAGGGCACCCTGGCGGCAGCGCTCCACGCATTTGCCGCATCCGCGGCACCAGTCGTGAATGATCAGCCTTCGGGGTTCCTGCTGGGTGCGCTGCGCCGCTTCCGGGTCGGGCGCCAGGCCTTCCATCAGCCGCAGGTTCACGTCAATCTCGTCCCGGCTCTGCATGCCGCAGCACACAGCGTCCACGCAATGCAGGCCGTTCAGGTAGTCGAAGGCTTCCCGGGGGCTTTTCAGCAAATGTCCGCCGCCCAAAGGCTTCATGGCGAAAATGCCGATGCCTGCGCTGTGGGCACGGGCAATAGCAGACGCCATATCATCCCTGGTACCATCGGGAATGCCCACGCCGGTACGGTTGATCAGCGGGTGAATCACATCCACCCCGGGGTATCGGGGCGCATAATCCACCGCCGCCACACGATGGGTGGAAAAGCCAACTGCCCGGATATACCCTTTGGCCTTCTGCTCCAGGTAGAAATCGAAGGCTTCCCGGTGGCCCTTCAGGGTCAGCATATCCTCCTGCTCGTGCATGAGGAAGATGGGAATCACATCCATGTCCAGCCGGCGGCGGGCGTCATCGAAAGCCTCCTGGGCGGTGGGCCTGTCCCAGGCGTAGGACTTGGTGGACACCAGCAAATCGGGGCGCTGCTTCAGGGCCAGGCGCAAAGGCTCGTAAGTGTCGTAGAGCTGGGCGGTGTCGAAAAGGTTGATCCCCCGGGAGGCGGCGTACAAAATAAGCTCCGCGCCCTTTTCCGGCGGGAAGTTCCTTTGCATGGGGCTGATGGTCAGCGTGCCAAAGGCCAGGGGCAAGACCGAAAGCCCGGTTTTACCCAGGGGTCGCTTGTCCATCATTGGGCGTGGCCTGCCAGGTAGAAGCGCACCAGCTCCTCAAGGATTTCGTCCCGCTCCAGGCGGCAGATCATGCTGCGGGCCTGGTTGTGGCTGGTGATGTAGGTGGGATCGCCGGAGATGATGTAGCCAACGATCTGGGTGATGGGGTCATAGCCCTTGGCCTGCAGGGCATTGTAAACATACATAAGGATGTCCTGGGCCTCGTTTCCGGTTTCCTGCAGGGGTTGCAGCTTGGTAGTGTTGAACATATCAGGCACGGTGGCAGCTCCTTTACCTGTTGATACACTCTTATTATACACGGAAACCTGGGAAAGTGAAAGGCTTTTTTATGTATTTTTAAGGGAAAAAACTGGGAAACTTGTAACAATTCTCACCCGCGCCAGCCCCGCAGCGCACCACGGAGGGATACCGCCAGGGGCAGTGCAGCCATCATGCCCAGGGGGCCGCCCAGTATGCCGCCGGCGGAGATCAGCAGCAGCACCCACAGGGGATGCATGTTGGTGGCGCCGGACAAAAGCCTGGGAGAGAGCAGGCTGCTGTCCGCCTGTTGCACCAGCAGCACCACCCCCAATGCCCACAGCGCCCGGATCAACCCGCCCTGCAGGGCCAGCACCACCGCCAGGCTGCCAGCCAGCATGGGGCCGGCATAGGGGATCAGCTCCATGACCCCCATCAGCAGCCCCAGGGCCAGGGCGCAGGGCGTGCCTGCCAGCAAGAGACCCAGGCCGGTCAATACGCCCACCGCGGCGGAAAGCAGCAGCTGCCCGCGGAGAAAGTTCACCGTTTCCCGGCGCATTTCCCGGGCTGCACGCACGGCCCGTGCCCGGTGCTCCACCGGCACCAGCAGCGCCAGCAGCGAGGATATTCTCCGCCTGTCCCGCAGAAGATAGAAGGCCAGCAGCGGCGCAAGGAACAGCCGCCCGGCGGATTGGGCGGCCTGCTTCAGGCTTTGCGCAGCCGTGGCGACCCATGTGCCGGCTTGCCGGCCCAGACGGGCAAAGACCTCCTCCTGCACAGGGGCCATGTCCAGCCCCTTTTCCTGCAGGAAGGCCTGCAGGCCGCCCAGAAGCTCCTGCCCCCATTGGAGCAGCGCTGGCAGCACCTCTCCCAGCTGGCGGAACTGGCCTGCCAGGGGAGGGATCAGCAGCACCATGGCGCCCAGGGCCAGCAGTGCAACGCCCACAAAGGCCAACGCCGCCGAAAGGGAAGGGGACAGCCGCCTTTCCATCAGGCGGCACAGGGGCAGCGCCAGTGCCATGAGCAGACAGGCTGCCAGCAGCTGCATGCCCAGGCTGACAAGCACCTGGCGCAGCAGCACGGCAGCAGCTGCCGCCACCGCCCAGGGGAGCCATTTGCGCCGTTGAATTGCCCGCTGCATGGCTGAGCCTCCTTTCAAAAATAGCGGGAGCTGCCTCCCGCCTGCGTTAGATTTTGCTCTTCACCCAGCGCTTTGCCACCCGGGCCTTCTGCCGCACTGTCCGTCCGGCAGGCAGCAGCATCATGCCGGCACCCAGCACAAAGCCCATGGCGCCCATAGCCAGCTTACCCATGCGTACACCTCCTTTCCTTCATCGTTCCGCAGGCTCCAGCACGCAGCCGCAGGGGATGAGCACCTGGCCCGGCTCCTCCGGCGTGGGGCACACCGCAAAGCGCCTGACCAGCATGCGCCCCAGGCGCAGCTCCTCCACCAGCCCCAGGCTGATCTCCAGCGCTGTGACCTGCAGGGTTTCCGGGTTGATGTACACGTCCGTCACCCGGCCCAGGTTCAGTCCGGCGGAATCCTTCACGCTGGTCAGCAGGAAATCCGCCTGCCTGGGTGGTTTGCCGGGTTTTTCCAGCAGCACCACCGCCACCTGGCCCAGCACGCCAATGCTACCAGCCTCTGCCCAGCGGGCGCCCCCAAGCCCGTGGCGCAGCACCAATCCCTGCAGGCTGCGGCCATCAGGGGTCAGAACGGCCTGCTCCACCCGGCCGATCATCCGTCCGTTCAGCGCGGCAGGCAGGCCTACCACGCTGCCCAGGCGGGTCACAGGTCATCCGCATCCTGGACGGGCACATCCCACTGGTCGTCCCAGGGCACGCCGGTGTAGGAGCCCAGCACATCGTAGGGATTCTTTTTCCGCGCCTCCTGGATGATGGCATCCACCAGTTCCTTGGGCCTCTTGGCCATGCATGCATCCCTCCTTCCCACAGAAGCGTGCCCGGAAAACCCTGCTGTGATGATGAAAACTTGTACCAAAAAAGCGGCTCCGGAAAGCCGCCAAATAAATAGGAAATCATATTTCTGCAAGCAAAGGCGTCAGCGTGCCGGTGGCCAGCACCCGCAGCCGGTGCAGGGGGCGGGTGAGCATCACATACAGCATACGGCATAGGAAAGGATCATCGGCGAATTGGGTCTGGCTGGCGTTGCACACGGCTACACAGTCGAACTCCAGGCCCTTGACCATGGCAGCCGGGAGAATCAGCAAACCGCCCTGATAGTTCTCGTCGTCCTCCTTCATCAGCTGAACGGGCAGGTCGTCCCGCAGGAGCTTGTAAAGCCGCTGGGCATCGGCATGGGTTTTCTCAATCAGGGCAATGGTGCGGTAGCCCTCGTCCAGCCAGGCCCGGGCCTGCTGGCGCAGGGCGGCATAGCGCTCCTTGTCGGTGGCGAAAACGGAAATCTGCGGTTTCTCACCGTGGCGGAGAACAGGCTGCGCCGTTTGCTGGCCGGGCACTGGGTGCCGGGCGGCTACCCGGCTTGCCAGCTGCATGATCTCCACCGTGTTGCGGTAGCTGGAAACCAGCTGCAGCAGCCGGACATCGCCGCCAAACACCGGGCCTGTCCACTGCTGATAATCCCGTATGCCCTCATCCGCATGAATGCCCTGCATCAAATCGCCCACCAGGGTGAAGGTGGCAGCGGGATAGTGCTGGCGGAGCAGTGCCAGCTGATAGGGCGAAAAGTCCTGGCATTCATCCATAACAATGTGGCGCAGGGTGGCCTGGGGCAGGCCATACACAGCCTGGCAAATGCTGCACACCGCCGCCAGATCCTCCTGCTGAATACGCTTTTTGTTCAGCATGGGCAGCGTGGCCTGCTGAACAGCCTGGGATTCGTGCCGGGTCAGGTACAGGCGGTACACCGTCAGCAGGGACAGGTCGGGGAACAGGGAAGGAAACTCCTTCAGGTATTGTTTGGCCCGCTGGTCAATCTCCGCCATGCGCTCATCCCGGCTCTGAAGCAGCCTGCGGGCACGGCTGCGGCGCTCCTCTCCGTCCGGCATGGCGGACAAAAGCTGGGTCAGCCTGTCCTGCGCCATGCTGTCCATGGCGGCCTTCATAGCCTCCGCCACTTTGCCCAGCCGCTTTTTGATGTACTTCTTCAGCTCCTCAATCCTCTGGGCCAGGGGGAAATGCTTCAGCTGCTTGAGGAAAATGTCCTGCACCTCCTGGGCGGTGTACAGCACATGTCCGCCGAAGCGCAGGCCGTCTGCTGGAAGAATCTCCGCCTGGTAGCCGTGAAGGAAGCGCTCAACGCTCTCCTTCATAGCCAGGGAGCCTTTCCGCTGCAGCACCAGCCCTGTGGCTTCCCTGCCGGCAGCGGTGCAGGAAAGCCTTTCCTCCAGCCGGCTGATGACCTGCAGCCTGGGTGCGTGCTTGCCCATCCACTGCTGGCACAGCCCGGCAAAGGTGGTTTGGATCACCCGCTCCACGCCCAGGTCGGGCAGCACCTGGGAGATGTAGGAAAGAAACAGGGGGTTGGGGGCCAGGATCATCATCTGCTCCGGGCGCAGGGTATCCCGAAAGGCGTAGAGCAGCCAGGCAATGCGGTGCAGGGCAATGGTGGTTTTGCCGCTGCCTGCCACACCCTGGACGATCAGGTTCTGCGCCAGGGGATGGCGGATAACCTGATTCTGTTCGGCCTGAATGGTGGTGACAATTTCCCGCAGCCTGTCGGAGCTGACGGAACCCAGCACACCCTGCAGGTAGGCATCCTGGCTGACAACGCCGCTGTCGAACAGGGAAATGAGCCGGTCGCCCTCCACGGTCAGCATGCGCTTCAGGGTCAGCTCGCCCTTCACCTGGCCGTCCGGCGCCACATAGTCCATGGGGCCTATCTGCCCGGAATAGTACAGGTTAGCCACCGGGGAGCGCCAGTCGGTGACGGTTACCTCCATGGTGGAGGAATCGTACACACCCCAACGACCGATGTAGTAGGTTTGGGGCGCATCGCCTTCCGGGGTGAAGTCCAGGTGCGCAAAGTACGCCTGGCGCCGGGCACGGGTCAGGTTGTGCAGGGTATCCACTTTCATGAGCATGATGTTCAGCAGCACCTGCTGCTGCAGAATATCATCCTCCGGAATAACCACCGTGCGGTCTTCCTCGGCACCGATGCCGGTTTCGATTTCCAGTTTTTCAATCTCGTTTTGAATGATTTCTCGCGTCTGCACCAGATGCTTCGCCTCTGCCAGGCTGTCCGGGTGGTCGGGTAAACGGTAGTCCATGTTCCTCCTTCTTTGGCAGGGTATACAAAAAGCCCCTGCCCTTCATCAGTGAATTCGCAGAGGCTTACATCATGCTGCAAGCGTGTGTTGTGACAAATATTTTATCAAAAAAGGAAAGCGGTGTCAAGCACAAAATTGCAGGGTTGCAATTCTTGCGCGGGTGTGCTATAATACTCCAGCGCGCCGGAGTGGCGGAATGGCAGACGCGGCGGATTCAAAATCCGTTGGCAGCGATGTCGTGTGGGTTCAAGTCCCACCTTCGGCACGAAAAAAATCCCACCTGATGTCTTTCAAAATGTCAGGTGGGATTTTTGTGTACCGGGCGCTTACAGGCCGGTGAGCAGATCGGCATAGGCTTGCTGGTCAAGGCCGTCCGGGGAAAGGAAGGTGCAGGTGATGTGCCCCTGGTTCAGCAGATCCTGATCGCTGCCGGGGGTGCTGGCCCAGTCCTGTACCAGGGGGGAGAGCCAGAAGTAGGTATCTCCCCTGGGGCTGGTGCGGCGCTCGTAGCTGTCCTGGTAGACATTGCGGGTAATGTCGCACATGCGGGGTTCCTTCAATTGGTGCATGGGCACGGGCGGGACGTTCAGGTTCAGCAGGGAGAAGGCCGGCGCAGGGTAGTCCACCAGGCGCTCCCCCAGGGCAACCGCCCAATCGGCAAAGAAAGCCATGGTTTCGGGCGGGGTGCGGTATTCGCCGCTGACCGCCATGGCGGGAATGCCCTGGAAGGCGGCCTCACGGGCGGCACCCACGGTGCCGGAAACATACACCGCAAACCCTGTGTTGTAGCCGCAGTTGATGCCGCTGATGACCAGGTCGGGCTTCTCATGGCAGATGCTCATAAAGCCGATGCGGCAGCAGTCCACCGGGGAGCCGGCAATGGCCCAGGCCTCGCTGGCACCATCCATGGTGCGCTCCTTGGCAATCAGCGGCTGGGAAATGGTGTAGCTGTGGGATTTGGCGCTCTGCTGGGCGGCGGGCGCGCACACGGTTACATGGTGGCCCCGGGCGGCTGCGGCACGGCACAGCAGGTGCAAAAGGGGACTGTCGAAGCCATCGTCATTCACCAGAAGAATGTTCATGGGGTTTCTCCTTCCTCTGC
>CAYMOM010000082.1:0-8606 GCA_964391995.1 uncultured Faecalibacterium sp. | reverse complement strand
GGGCGATAATGTCCCGGCCCTTTTTGTCGTAGATCACCTGGGCAATTTCCTGCACGATAGCGTTGTCCTGCATATGTTCCTCCTAAAAAATCAGTTGTTGGTTTGCGGCAGGGTGAGGAGCCAGCTGAGGGTTTCCCCGGTGGCAGGGTGCTGGCTGCGCCCGCCTTTCTTCACATGGCGGATGGTTCCCTCCAGGCTGGCAAGCATTGCCTTTTCCAGGGACTGCCGGGCCAGGGCGCGGACGGTGGACAGGGTGGGGTAGTCCTTCCGGGTGGGTTCAATCTTGTCCGCCAGGTAGACAGCCATGTCCAGCTGGCTCATGCCCGGGGTGCCGGTGGTGTGGTACAGAATGGCCTGGATGATTTCCGAGTCGCTGACGCCGTACTCCGTCCGGGCCAGCCAGGCGCCCACCGGTGCGTGGAGCAGGTTGCTGTTCTCCAGCAGGGATTCATCCGCCAGCAGGCGGCGCTCCACCGCCATGGTGCGCATATCCTCAATGGGGATGCACTTGGCACAGTCGTGCAGCAGGCCGGCGATTTCCGCCTTTTGCGCATTCAGGCCGTGGTGCAGCGCCAGCTCCCTGGCGGCACCGGCCACGCCCAGGGTGTGGGTGAAGCGCTCCGGGGACAGGGCGGCGAACAGCTTGTCCAGCCACGCATCCGCCTGGGGGACACGCTTTGCCATGCCGTACAGGCCCTTGGCGGCGCAGTATTCCTGCACCACGGCGGGCAGCATGGGCGTGCCTTCACCGGCAGCCAGGGCGGCGCGAATGGCTGTGGAGGAAGCATCCACCACAGGGGTGTCCAGCATGATGATGTCCGCCCCCATGCCCTGCAGGCGGCGGCGCTCCTCCTTCAGCTGGGCGGCTGTGTAGCGCCAGGTGCGGGGACACACCAGAAAACTGCACATGCCCAGCACCTGCCGGTAGCTGCGCCAGTTTTGCAATTCCATCAGCGTATCGGCGCCGATGATGTAGTAAAACGCGGCCTGGGGGTATTGCGCCTTCAAAAGCGCCAGGGTGTCCACCGTGTAGATGGTGCCTGCCCTGTCCAGCTCTATGCGGCTGGGCTCCAGGGCCGGCTCCTTGCCGCAGGCGGCGCAGACCATTTTCCAGCGGTCCTCCGCCGGCGCGGTGTCGGTTTTGTGGGGCGGGTTGCCGGTGGGGATCACCAGCACCCTGTCCAGCCGGGCCTGCTGCTTTGCATTCAGTGCCATGCTGATATGCCCTGCGTGGATGGGGTCAAAAGTTCCGCCCATAATGCCAATGCGTTCCTTCGCCACAGTGCTTCCTCCTTTGAATAATCATATTATAAACGATTTTGGGGAAACAATAAAGTGCAAATCACAAAAAGGGTGTGATCATGGTGCAAAGCTACCTGCGGAAGGCCCGCCTTTCCACCCTGATGGACCAGGGCGGCCTGTGCCTGCTGCTGCTGGCGCTGGGCATAGGCTGGTTTGTATACCTGTGGGGGTTGGGCATCCCTGCCCTGGTGGCGGGTACGGCGCTGGGGATATTGGGCCAGGCAGGTGTGGGGCAGTGGCGCCGCCGGACAGTGAGCAGGCGGGAGGCTGCCCTGCGCCGCCGGCTGGGGGGTGAATTGATGCTGGAGGACATGCTGCTGGCACCGGCCCGGCGGGCGCATTTTCAGGCGGCGCTGCTGCTTTGCGGGAAATACCCCCTGACCATGGAACGGGTGACGGATGACGGCATGCTGTGCCGCAGCGGAGAAGAGCGGCTGCTGGTGAGCTGCATTCCCCTGCCGGAGGGCGCGGAGGCAGGCCAGGGCACCGTGGCTAATGTGCAAAGGGCCTGCCGCAGGCATGGGGTGCAGCGGGGCGTGGCCTGCGTGACGGGGCGGATCACCCCAAGGGTGGAGGCCTGGGCAGCGGAGGGGTGCATCCCCATCCGCATCATCAGGCGGGAAGTGCTGGTGCAGCTGGCAGGCGCCATGAGCCCGGCCACCGATGAACAGCTGGTGGCCCTGGGCCAGCGCAAAAAACGCCTTGCCGCCGGGGTCGCAGGGCGGGCGATTCTCCGGCGGAGCAAGGCGAAAACCTATATGCTTTATGGCCTGGGTTTTTTGCTGATGTACATTGTAACAGGCATGAAGTATTACCCCATACCCGGCTGCCTGTGCCTGGTGCTGGCGGCCCTGTGCCGGGCCTGGCCCGGGGCGGAGAAACCGCTGTAGCTACCTGCGGCGGAGCATGCGCTCCAGGATGGCGGCTGCATCGTCCATGTCCTGCTCGGTGTTGTAAATGCCGGGGGACACCCGCACGGCGCCGCTTTGCAGGGTGCCCAGCCAGGTGTGGATGCTGGGCGCACAGTGAAGGCCGCCCCGCACGGCAATGCCGGCAGCGTCCAGCCCATCGGCAATCTGCCCGGCGTCCATGCCTTCCACCACAAAGCTGGTGATGCCCACACAATCCGCGTCCGGGTGGTGGAGCATCCGCAGGCCGGGCAGGCCCGCAATCTGCCGGCGGAAACGCTGGTTCAGCCAGGATTCGTATTCGTGTATTTCCTGCCGGTAGCGCCGGGCAAATCGCAGGCCCATGAGCAGCCCTGCCAGGCCGGGGGTGTTCAGGGTGCCGCTTTCATAGCGGTCGGGCAGCAGGGCAGGCTGCAGCATGCTTTCCGAGGCGCTGCCCGTGCCGCCCACCATCAGCGGTTCCGGGTCGGCCCGGCTGCCCAGGGCCAGGATGCCCGTGCCCTGGGGCCCCAGCAGGCCCTTGTGTCCGGGCATGGCCACCATGTCCGCATGGAGGGTATCCGGGCTGATGTCCAGCACGCCGGCGGTCTGGGCAGCATCCACCAGAAAGGTCACGCCGTTCTCCCGGCAAATGGCGCCCAGCCGGGCCGCAGGCTGAATGACCCCGGTCACGTTGCTGGCGTGGCAGCAGACCACCAGGGCTGTGCGGCTGGTGATGTGCTGCTGGAGCACATGGGGCTGCAAAACCCCCATGCTGTCCGGCTTAAGCACCTTCAGGCTGATCTGCCCCCAGGCGGCGTAGCGCTTCAGCAGCCGCATCACGGCGTTGTGCTCCCCATGGGTGCACAGCACCTCGTCCCCCTGGTGGAGCACGCCGCCAATGCCCAGGTTCAGTGCCTCCGTGCAGTTTTTGGTGAAAATGATACGCTCCGGCTGATCCATGCCCAGCAGGCGGGCGGCTTCCTCACGGCAGGCCTGCACCACCCGGCCGGCCTGCAGGGCCAGCCTGTGCCCGCCCCGGCCCGGGTTGGCGCCCAGCTTTTCCATGGTGCCCTGCACCGCGCGGATCACCTGCGGCGGCTTGGGAAAGCTGGTGGCGGCATTGTCCAGATAAATCATAGCAACCTCCTGTGCACCAAATGGCCCTGATGGGACTATTCTATGGTGTAGGGAAGGAGGTAGAACCATGGAGGAGCAATTTGGCATTGCAGCATTCCGCTCCCGCCAGCAGGTGATGCAGCTGGAGCGCGCCCTGAAGCAGGCCGGCGTGCCGGCAAGGGTCATCAGCACGCCCAGAAGCGTTTCGGTGGGCTGCGGGCTGTCTGTGGGGTTTGCCCTGCAGGACGCCCAGGATGTTTATGCCGTTTACGATGCCCTGCGGCCCGGCAACCTGATTGGCTTTTACCGGGTAACCCGCCGGGACGGACGCACCCGGGTGCAGCCCATGGGGCTGGAGGGCGGGTATATGGGCTGACCTGTCATGGGCGTGCGGGGATCAGCACGCCCTGATCCATTTCGGATACGCCGTCGCACAGCAGCGCATATTCCATGGGCTTGAGGGCAATGGGTTCCTGCCCTTTGTACACCGTGCGGCTGTCCGTATCGATGGTGATGTCCTGAGAGTGCAGGGTGGTTTCCGCCAGCGCATTCCGGGCCGGCACCGCCGTAAACGCCGAGGATGAAACGAGTTGCAAACGGCAAACAAAAATGCCACCCAGCGGGTGGCGAATGGCGTTACTGGGCAAACAATTCGGTGGAAAGGTATCTCTCGCCGGTGTCCGGCATGAGGGCCACAATGGTTTTGCCGGCGTTTTCCGGGCGCTGGGCCAGGAGCCTGGCTGCATGGAGCGCCGCACCGGAGGTAATGCCCACCAGAATGCCTTCACGCACCATGGCGCGGCCGGCGGCAAAGGCATCCTCCGCCGCAATGGGGATGATCTCATCCACCACGCTCTTGTCATAATTGCCTGGAACAAAGTTGGCGCCGATGCCCTGCAGCTTGTGGGGACCAGCCTTGCCGCAGCTGAGCAGGGGGGAGGCCTGCGGCTCCACGGCTACAATGCGCACAGCGGGGTTCTGCTCCTTCAGGTAGCGTCCCACACCGCTGATGGTGCCGCCGGTGCCCACGCCGGCCACGAAAATGTCCACCTTGCCATCCGTGTCCTGCCAGATCTCCGGGCCGGTGGTGGCGTAGTGGGCGCCGGGGTTGGCAGGGTTGTCAAACTGCCCGGCAATGATGCTGCCGGGGATTTCCCGGGCCAGCTCCTCCGCCTTGGCTACGGCGCCGGCCATGCCCTGGGCGCCGGGGGTCAGCACCAGGCGGGCACCGTAAGCCTTCAGAAGGCTGCGGCGCTCGGCGCTCATGCTGTCCGGCATGGTGAGGATCACCTGGTATCCCCGGGCGATGCCCACGGCAGCCAGGCCAATGCCCGTGTTGCCGCTGGTGGGCTCGATCACCGTGCCGCCGGGCTGCAGCAGGCCGCGGCGCTCCGCATCATCCAGCATGGCCCGGGCCGGGCGGTCCTTGGCGCTGCCGGCAGGGTTGAAGCACTCCAGCTTTGCCAGAATGGTGGCGTTCAGGCCGTTGTCCCGCTGATAATTCACCAGCTCCAGCAGGGGGGTATGACCAATCAGCTCCGAAATGCTGCGATACACTTTCATGGTTCAGGCCTCCTTCAGCTTGCTCAGCCGCTCCATGGCCTGCCTGGTTTTCTCCAGGGTGTTGAAGGCCGTCAGGCGGAAGTACCCTTCGCCGCTGGGCCCAAAGCCGGAACCGGGCGTGCCCACAATGTGGCACTTGCCCAGCAGCAGGTCGAAGAAGGCCCAGCTGGTCATGCCCTGGGGCACCTTCAGCCAGATGTAGGGCGCATCGGTGCCGCCAAAGACGGTGAAGCCCTGTTCCGTCAGGCTTTGGCGGATGATGCGGGCGTTTTCCATATAGCTGGCGATAACCGCCTTGATCTGCTGCTGGCCTTCGGGGGTATACACCGCAGCGGCAGCCCGCTGCACCGGGTAGCTGACGCCGTTGAACTTGGTGGCCATGCGGCGCTTCCACATGGCGTTCAGGCTGACCTTTTCGCCCTGGGCATCAAGGCCGCAGACCGTGTGGGGAATCACCGTATAGGCGCAGCGGGTGCCGGTGAAGCCGGCGGTTTTGCTGAAGGAGCAGCACTCGATGGCTACATCTCTGGCGCCCTCC
This sequence comes from uncultured Faecalibacterium sp., assembly GCA_964391995.1. Taxonomy (GTDB): domain Bacteria; phylum Bacillota; class Clostridia; order Christensenellales; family Aristaeellaceae; genus UBA11524. The sequence goes on along the minus strand of CAYMOM010000082.1, from coordinate 3,197 downwards.
ACCTCGTAAATGCTCAGGGGAACATCCGGCGTGGTGATGAAGGCACGGTACGCCGCATCGTAAATGATAATGGCACCGTTCTCCTTTGCCCAGTCCACAAAGGGCTTCAGCTGCGCTTTGGTCAGCACGGTGCCGGTGGGGTTGTTGGGATAGCACAGGTAGATGACGTCCACCGGCCTGTCCGGCAGGGGCGGCACAAAGCCGTTTTCCGCATTGCAGGGCAAGTACACCAGCCGGTTCCAACGGTCGCCAGCGTAATCGCCGGCCCGGCCCGCCATGGCGTTGCTGTCCACATACACGGGATACACCGGGTCGGTAACGGCGATGACGGCATCGGCGCTGAACAGCTCCTGAATGTTGCCCACATCGCTCTTGGCGCCATCGGAAATGAACACCTCATCGTAGGCGATGTCAATGCCGCGGGCGGCATAGTCGCCCTCGCGGATGGCGTTCACCAGAAAGTCGTAGCCAAAGTCCGGCCCGTATCCCCTGAAGGTTTCCTGCCGGCCCATTTCGTCCACGGCCTTGTGCATGGCGTCAATCACCGCAGGCACCAGGGGTTTGGTGACATCCCCAATGCCCAGGCGGATGATGTCCGCCTCCGGGTGCGCCTCCTGGTAGACCTTCACCCGGCGGGCGATCTCCGCAAAGAGATAGGAGCCGGGCAGCTTCTGAAAATGGTCGTTGACGTGGAACATGGCGCTTCCTCCTTATTCATCGGGCCACAGGCCATCAAACACGAATTCTGCCGGGCCTTCCATATACACATGATTGTCCGCCGGCGACCAGTCAACCTGCAGCACGCCGCCGTTGAGCCTGATCTCCGCGCTGCGGTCGCATTTGCCCGTCAGCACCGAGGCCACCAACGCCGCGCAGGAGCCGGTGCCGCAGGCCATGGTTTCCCCGGCGCCCCGCTCCCATACCCGCATGCGCAGGTGGTGCCTGTCCTTGATGGACACAAACTCCACATTTGTCCTGTTGGGGAAAATCCGGTGGTTTTCCATCATGGGACCGATGCTTTGCAGATCTACATCGTCCGGGTCGCTGACGAAGATGACGCAATGGGGGTTGCCCATGGATACGCAGTGGATGGGATACACCATGCCGCCCACCTCCAGCCGGTGGCCCAGGATGATTTCACCGGGCAGGTCCACGGGCACCAGGCGCGGGTTCAGCTCGGGGGAGCCCATGTCCACCCGCACGGCATGCACCTTGCCGCCCCGGGTGCGGAGCTGCAAAAGCTTCAGGCCGGCGCCGGTCATCACGCTGATGTCCGTTTTGTCCGTCAGGCCGCGCTCGTATACATACTTGCCAATGCAGCGGAGGGCATTGCCGCACATTTCGCTTTCGCTGCCATCGCTGTTGAAGATCCGCATGCCAAAGTCTGCCACATCGCTGGGCTCAATCAGCACCAGGCCATCGCTGCCCACGCCGAAGTGGGGGCGGCTCATGCGCACAGCCAGCGCGCCCGGGTCGCGGACGGTTTCCTCGAAACAGTTGACATAAATGTAATCGTTGCCGATGCCCTGCATCTTTGTAAAGCGCATAACACTGCTCCTTGCTCCGTGATGATTTTACAATTATAGTCCATTTTTGCCCGGTGGACAATAAAAATACAGCTAAAAAACCGGATTGGGTCAGAAAATCTGCTCCAGGGCGTACAGCAGCACCAGGTGTGCCGGGTACATGGCATAGCTCAGCCAGGGTGGCAGCTTCACATCCCTGGGGAAGCGGAGCAGCATCAGCGGCAGCGCCAGGATGGCCAGGGCCTGCGTCCGCAAAAAGGGTGAGGTCAGCTGGCTGAAGGGTGCAGGCACCGCGTTCAGCGGGATGCCAAAGAAATCCGTAACCGGCAGGGAGCCTGTGCCCCAATACAGGCAGAAGGCCACCATCACCGCCGCCAGGGCGCTCCTGCCGTGCCTGGCGGCGTGGAGCAAAAGCACCAGCAGCACGCCTTTCCAGCCATAGTCGCAGTTCAGCAGCACGGCAGCCATCAGGGCCAGCACCGGCGCCCAGATGTGGCTGAGGCACCATTTCTCCCGGATGCCCCACAGGGCACACAGGGCCAGCAGCAGGGTGAAGAAAATGTTTGGCTCCTGCCAGGTATGGTTCAGGGCCAGCATGTACAGCGGCTGGGACAGCAGGCCCACGCAGGCCACCCGCAGCAGGTATTTCGGCACGCTGCGGGTGTAGTGGAAGCCCACCACCATGCACCAGCAGTACAGGGGAAAAGCAATCCGCCCCAGCACGCGCATCTCCGGCACGCCGGGCAGGAGCATCTTCCCCGCATGGTCGCAGAACATGAACACCAGGGCAATCAGCTTCAGCCAGCCTGTCGCCGTGTTGCCTGCAATCCGTCCGCGTTTCTCCATCATCAGTCCCCCTTTGACAGGATATGGCCCAGTATAGCACGATTTCATTCCCCATTCAAGCCAAGTTCATGCGCCCTTCACCATCAGCGGATAGGATAGCGGAAAGAAGGAGGGAGCACCCATGCACCGCAGGCTGATTGTTCTGTTGTTGGCCCTGTGCCTGCTGGCTGGCGGCGCCACCCTCTGCCTTCGCTTGCTTCCCGCCGAGCCAGCGGAAACCGCCACCCGCATGGCTGCCCTGGGGCTGATGCTGCTGGACAGCGAGGAGGGCATTTCCGTGCTGGCCGTGCGTGACAGCAGCCCGGCAGACCGGGCAGGCATTCTCCCGGGGGATGTGCTCCTCCGGGCCGATGGAACCCGGGTGGCGGACATACTCCAGCTGGAGGCACTGCTTGCCAAAGCCCAAAGGCAGATGTGCCTGGATGTGCGCCGGAATGATGAAGAAACAACAACCCTGCAGCTGCGCCTGCATTGATTTTTTCTGGGCAAATGCTGCCAAATGTGATATACTCTCTTTTGAGGTGATGCTATGAAGCTGCTGATTGTGGACGATGAGCAGAAGATTCGCGAGCTGATACGGAAATACGCGGTGTTCGAAGGCTATGAGGTAGAGGAAGCCACCAATGGTATGGAGGCCGTGGAGCTGTGCCGCCGCCAGCCATACGACCTGGTTATCATGGACATTATGATGCCGGAGCTGGATGGCTTTTCCGCCTGCCGGGAGATACGCAAAACCACCCAGGTACCCATGCTGATGCTCTCCGCCCGGGGCGAGGAATACGACAGGATTCACGGCTTCGAGCTGGGCATTGACGACTATGTGGT
>CAYMOM010000081.1:0-8848 GCA_964391995.1 uncultured Faecalibacterium sp. | reverse complement strand
GGCAAGTACTTCAAGCACATGAGCATGGCGGAGCTGGAGAACTTCCTGGAGAGCGACAACTACCTGAAGGGCATTACCAACAACACCACCGCCGGCACCGATAAGGACTTTACCGGCAGCGGTGTGGTGCCGGCTGAGGATCAGACCGTGGACAAGTGGACCAACCCCAACAACGGCCTGAACGTGAGCTACGAGCCCTTTGACCCCTTCGCAACCCCGGAACCCATTGAAACGGTGGAACCCACGGCAACCGTGACCATCCCCCTGGAGCCCACTGCCACCCTGGAGCCTATTCTGCCCACTGCGGATGTGGTGTACCCCACCGATGCCGGTGACCAGGGCGGCAGCGGCGTGCTGGGATGGGTCATCGCCGTGGTGGTGATTGCGCTGATTGGCGGCGGCGTGTATGTGTATGTGACCTACACCAACAGCAAGGCTGCCCAGCGCGCGGCGGCCCGCCGGGCCCAGGCTGCCCAGCAGCAGCGCAATGCGGAGGCCAGGCCCTACGCCCGCAGCACCCAGGCCAATCAGCCCCGGACGGGCACCTATCCCAACCAGGCGAGCCAGCAGGCCCGGCGCCCGGCGCCTCAGGCCTATGCACGCCCGGCAGATAGCCAGCAGCCTGCGGACTACACCGCCAGCTACCGCAACCCCGAATCCGGCGAAACCGCCCGCCCTGTGGGCCGCCGCAGCGCCTATCGCGCCCAGCAGCAACAGCACAGCGGCTACACGGCCTCCTACAGGCCGGAGGAGAACGGCGATTTCACCCAGGACAGGGACAACGGCGACTTTGAGTAAACAGCAAGGGCAGCGGCTCCAGGTGGGGTCGCTGCCCTTCATACAAAGGGGCAAAGCACATGGCGTTTGATTTCAAGAAGGAATACCGCGAGTTTTACCTGCCGAAGAACAGGCCGGAGATTATCACCGTGCCGCCCTGCTGCTATGTGGCTGTGCGTGGCGCAGGCGACCCCAATGAGGAGGGCGGCGCATACCAGCGGGCCATGGGTGTTTTATACTCCGTGGCCTACACCCTGAAGATGAGCTACAAGACGGATTACGCCATTGAAGGCTTTTACGAATATGTGGTGCCGCCACTGGAAGGCTTCTGGTGGCAGGAGGGAACAAGCGGCATTGACTTCACCCGCAAGCAGGACTTCCGGTGGATTTCCGCCATCCGCCTGCCGGAGTTCATCACCCGGGAGCATTTTGCCTGGGCAGTGGAAACAGCCACCAGGAGGAAGAAACTGGACTGTACCGCTGCGGAATATCTGCCGGTGGAGGAAGGCCTGTGTGTGCAGATGATGCACCTGGGCGCCTATGACGATGAGCCGGCCTCCATTGCCCTGATGGATGCCTATCTTGCGGAAAACGGCTATGCAAGCGATTTGACGGACAGCCGCCTGCACCACGAAATCTACCTGTCCGATGCGCGCAAGGTGCCGCCAGAAAAGCGGAAAACCGTGCTGCGCCACCCAATCAGGAAGCTATGAAAAACCGTCCTGCTGTGCATGCTGCAGCAGGACGGCTTTTTTCATTGAGGGTTGGAGAGAATGTGCATGCCATCCGGGGTGATGCGCTCCTCCATGCGGGTATCGTGGTAGTAGGGTGTCTGCGGTGCATCGTGGGTCAGGCTCAGCCGACCTACGGAAACCTCATAGGCCATTTTGCTGATCACGCTGCCGTCCGCCAGCTGCTTCTGGTAGGCCCGGCTCTGAAAGCGGCCCAGCAGCTGCACCTTTTCCCCAACCTTCAGGTGGGAGGCAAAGCGGGCCGTCCGTCCCCAGGTAATGCAGGGAATATAGTCGCTTTTCCCGTAGGCCCGGTTGACGGCCAGCATCAGGTCGGCTATTTCACGGCCAAAGGGTGTGGTGCGGTAGCTCGGCGGCTTGCACAGGGCGCCTACCAGCTGAACCTGGTTGGGGTTTTCATCACTGTCCGTGGGCAAAAGCCGCTGGGCAAAGCCGGTAATCAGCAGCCGGCCTGCACCCTCCACCACCTTGTTGTAGCTGCGCAGCTGGCCTTCCAGGCAAAGGGGAGAGCCAACCTCCAGGGGTGTGCCGTCCATCAGCCGCTCGCTGAGGGTGATAGGCAGCAGATCTTCCGCGCCGGACAGGCGGGGAACGGACAGCGTAGCGTAAAAGAACCTTTCGCCAAAGACCTCGTGACCGTAGACAGGCGCCTCGGTCAGCACACCGCTTAAGCGCAACAGATTACCCATTTCTTCCATGTGGATCACCTTTCCTTTTGTCGTTATTCGGCGTTGCCGTTCGCTGCAGGGTGTTGCTTGCCCTGCACGTCGATGGTGGTTTCGCCTTCCAGCAGGATGTCTCTGGCAGGGATCATGGTGAATCCCTGCTCCTGATAGGTTTTCAGGATGGTGGGCAGTGCATCCAGGATGTACTTGGAATCGTTGTGAAAGAGGATGATATCCCCCTGCTGCACATTGGCTGTTGCCCGGTGGATCAGGTCCTCCACGCCTTTGTTCTTCCAGTCCAGGGAGTCCACGCTCCATTGCACGGCCTCGTATCCCTGGCTGCGCACGGTGGTGATGACTTCATCGTCATAATCCCCGTAGGGCGGACGGAAGGAGGTGGGCCGCTGACCTGTCAGCGCCTCAATCTTGTCCGAGCAGCCGGAAAGCTCCTTGATGATCTGGCTTTGGGTCAGCTTGCTCATCTCCGGGTGGGAATCGGAATGATTGCCAATCTCGTGACCGCGGCTGTGAATCTCCTGCACCAGCTCCGGAAATTTGTCCACCCAAATGCCCACCAGAAAGAATGTGGCTTTGGCGTTGTACTCATCCAGCAGATCCAGGATGCGCAGGGTTTGTGTGCCGCCCCAGGAGGCATCGAAGGACACGGTGATCACCTTGTCCTCCCGCTCCACGGAGTATACGGGCAGCTCCCGCTTGGGCGCCAGCACTGTGGTAGCCTCCCAGCCCAGTGGCCCGGCGTAGCACAGGGCCAGCAGCACCAGGGCGCAGCACAGGGCAGCCTGGCGCAGGAAATGCGGCGTGCTGCAGGGTTTCTCCGGGGGAGATGCCCACTGCAGGGCGCGGCGGGTGCGAGGCTTGAGGGGAGTGGGTTGACTCATGGTCTGCCACCATCCTTTCATCATTCTATGCGGCTTACAGGCCGAATAGTATTCCGGCGGCAAAGGTAGTGCTTATTTGACAAAAGAATCATGCGCAAAGCCGCCTGATGGGACAGTGTATGAAGGCGGAAGAGAGGATAAGCATTCTTCCGGCAAAAGAAAAAAGCGCGTTCCTCTTTTGAAAGAACGCGCCGTGTTAATATGCGGTTTGATGGCGTTATGTCCGCTCCTTCAGCGTGCCGCCCACATCGAAGTGGCGCACATCGCCCTCAAAGCCGGAGAAGGAGAAGGCGTCTCCCAGGCGGCGAAGCTCGCAGCGGATGCTTTGACCGGGGAGAATTTCCAGGTTGAAGTTCACGTCAAACTGGGCCAGGCAGTGGCTGACCATGGTATCGATGCCCAGGGCGTTGCAGCACCAATCCATATATTTGGTGTTGTTCACATGGCCGTTAATATCCAGGTCGGTATAAACAGGAAGGTGAGCGGAGGTTTCCAGGGTGCCGGACACCTCGGTGACGGTGGCGGGCAGGCCCAGGGGCGCCAGCAGGTCGCTGTTGTCGGGCATCAGGGCGGCGCAGATGTCCGGACGGGCCATTTTGCGGGTGTTCACGTCCAGCAGCACCCACAGGCTGCCGGCACGGCCCAGCTCCTGTCCGTGTTCATCCCGAAAGATAAAGTACCGGGGGAAGAAGCACCGGCGCACCGGCATGGGGAAGGTTTCGACTGAGATGGTATCACCCACCCTAGGGTAGCTGTCCATCACCACCTCTACCCGGGTCAGCACCCACACAACGCCTTTCTTCAGCAGGGCGCTGCGTCCAACACCAATCAGCGCACTGTGCACGCCGGCGGTTTCCTGCATGGCCTCCAGGATGGCGCTGGGCCGCCACTGGCCCGTCAGGTCGCAATCCTTGGTCTGCAGGCGCAAATCTTCGCGATAGGTTTTCAGCATGGTTCAATCACCCTTTCCATAAGCGGAAATCAATATGGGCAGCATCTGCAGCAGCTGCGAAAGATAGCCCGTAGGCACCAGCTGGCCTGCCCGGGCCATGGCAGGAAGCTCCTGGGGAGAAACATAGCGGACGGCAGAAACCTCGCCCGGCTGCAGGGTCAGGGCGGCGGGATCGGCATCCTGGCAGAAGAAATACACATGGTGGATGCTGTGCCCGCCCACATACTCAAACACCTTGCCGCCCCGGGAAAAATCCAGCGTGAAGCCAATCTCCTCCAGGGTTTCCCGGCGGGCGGCCTCGTCCGGGGTTTCGCCGGACTGAATAGCGCCGCCGGCGGCTTCACACCACTGGTTGGGGTGGTTGGGCTTGGCGGCATCACGAAGCTGGAGAAGCAGCTGGCCTTGGCTGCTGCAGAGCCACACATCAGCGCAGGCAGGGTGCAGGCCCGGGGGAATGGCATCCCCCCGGCGGATGGTGACGCCTGCCGGCTTGCCATCGTCCGTAAACAGATCCAGCAACTCATCGGTCATCGAATCACCTCACTGAAAGCATTATAGCGCGATGGAAAACATAATTCAAGGTTGATTATTGTACAATGTGCATGGATGGCGGTGCCGGGACATACAAAAAAAGAGCAAGCTGAACAAGCCTGCTCCCTTTGGCGATAGACGGCCGCCTTATTCCTTGGAATTCTTCAGTTCTTCCAGGCACTTCTTGCAAACCAGCTTGCCCTTGTAGTGTACCACATCGCGGGCATCGCTGCAGAAGATGCAGCTGGGATGATACTTCTTCAGGATGATCTGATCACCCTCGACGAAGATCTCAAGCATGTCCTTCACACCAATGTCCATGGTCCTCCGCAGCTCGATAGGGAGAACAACGCGGCCCAGGGTGTCAAGCTGACGAACAACACCGGTAGACTTCATAATGGCATACCTCCTTGAATCATAAATGTTATTGGTAGTGGTTGGAACAGTTTTCATTTTATAGGGAATGGAAACGGTCGTCAAGGTTTTGTTGCCCAAAAATAATGGTTTTTAAGCTATTTGGAGGAAGAAAACGAAAAATGACCAGGATGTTCGTCTTTTTGTGCACAGCGAGTTGTGCATGCTCTTTCGTGACGAATAGCATGCAAAACGTGACGAATGAACTGCTTTCCAGCGGCAGCCATGCGATTCAGCTGCTTTTCATGCTGTTGGGCACGCTTCCGCTATGGAGCGGTCTGATGGAAGTGATGGAGGAAACCGGCGATGTGCACAGGATGGGACGCCTGCTGATGCGGGTGCTTTCGCCGCTGTTTCCCGGCGTGAAGGACGAGGCGTGCTGGTCGGCCATGGGGATGAACCTTTCAGCCAACCTGCTGGGCCTGGGCAATGCCGCCACGCCTGCCGGCATACAGGCGGCGCAGCTGCTTGCCGCCCAGGGGGAAGCCGGCCTGCGGGCGCTGGCTATGCTGCTGGTGCTGAACAACGCTGGCCTGCAGCTGATGCCCACCACGGTGATGGGCCTGCGCAGTGCAGCAGGAGCAGCCCATCCGGCGGACATCTGGCTGCCCACGCTGGCGGTTTCCGCCTGGGGCACGGCCTGCGCATGCCTTATGATGCACCTGCTGCAGCGGGGAGGGAAGCGACATGGGTGAAGGAATGCTGCCTGCGGTGGTGGGGATCATCATCCTGCGCGGCTGGTGGAAAAGGGTGGATGTCTATGCTGCCATGCTCCGTGGCGGCAGGCGCGGCATGGATACGGCGCTGGGCCTGCTGCCGGCCCTTTGCGCCATGACCATGCTGCTGGCGCTGATGGAATCCTCCGGCTTCAGTGCGGTTTTGACGGGGGTGCTTTCACCCCTGATGCACCTGCTGAACCTGCCGGAGGAAACAGCCGGCCTGCTGGTGCTGCGGCCCCTGAGCGGCTCCGGCAGCATGACCGCGCTGAAGCAGATTTATGCACAGTACGGTGTGGACAGCCGGGCAGGGAAGGTGGCCTCGGTGCTGATGGGCTCATCGGAAACCATCTTCTATACCATGACGGTGTACCTGGGCGCCACGGACATCCGCCGCCTGCCCTGGGTGGTGCCTGTATCTTTATTGTCTTATTTGGCTGCGGCAGCCCTTTGCGGTGCAATCATGTAAAGGAAAGCATTGCACCGGGGCCGCTGGTGTGGTACAATATAAGGCAGAACGCGAGGTGATTACTGATGATGCACGATGCAGGTGACAGCCGGGCAGTGGCCCGGGCGGCCATCATGCTTGCCATGACTGCCACCAGGGAGGACGAAGCCGCCATGAAGGCCGAGCTGGCCCAGGACGGCATTTCTGCCGCTGCGGTGGACTATGGCGGGGAGTTTGTGACCTCCGTGATGAAAATGGTGGAGCGGGCCGTGGTGGCTGCCAAACGGGAGAACATCATTGGCGATACCTCCCACGATGAGGGCGTTGTGGCCGGTGCCGCCCACGAAGCGCTGACCCAGGTGAGCAGCAAGGCCCTGGGCCTAAACGTGGGCGGGAAAATCAGCGTGGCCCGCTGCGGCGAGCATGTGGCTGTGGCGGTGTTTATGGCCATTGGCCTGGTGCACCTGAACGAGGTGTGCATTGGCATGGGGCATCGCACCATTGCCAGCAAAGTTTAAGGAGGAAACGATCATGCCTTTGAATATTGCCATGGACGGCCCGGTGGGCGCAGGAAAATCCAGCATTGCGGCGGAGGTAGCCAGGCGGCTGGGCATCCTGCACCTGGACACCGGCGCCATGTACCGGGCCATTGGGCGCACAGCCCTGGTACGGGGCATTGACGTGACGGACGAAAAGGCTGCCACCGCCCTTTGCCATCAGCTGAACATTACCGTCAGCCACGAGGCGGACGGGCAGCACACCTATGTGGATGGTGAGGATGTGACGGGATACATCCGCACGCCGGAGGTTAGCCTGGCTACATCCACCGTGGCGAAATATCTGGGTGTACGCCAGGCCATGGTGGCCCTGCAGCAGAAGCTGGCTGAGGAAACCCCCATGCTGGTGGACGGGCGGGACATTTGCATCCGCGTGCTGCCCAACGCCACCGTGAAGATTTACCTGACCGCCTCCGCTGAGGAGCGGGCCCGCCGCCGCTGGCTGGAAATGCAGAATAAGGGCGAAACCGACACCTACGAGCAGGTGCTGGCCGACCTGAAAAAGCGGGACGAGCAGGACATGAACCGCCAGGTGGATCCCCTGCGCCCCACGCCGGATGCCTGCATTGTGGACACCACCGAGATGAACTTCGACCAGGTGGTGGAGCACATTCTTTCCATTGTAAAGGAGAAAACTCATGCGTGATGAGCAGAAGCCCCAGTGGAAGCGCTCTGGGCTGTACACGTTTTTGTGGCACCTGGCAAACGGCGCGCTGAAGGTGCTGTGGCCAACCTGCTTCCACGGCATTGAGCAGCTGGACAGGCCTGCGCCCTTCATCCTCATTGGCAATCACCAGTCCTGGAAGGATCCTCTGCCCATGGCGATTGCAGTGGGCAGGCAGCGGCAGCTGTCCCTGGTGGGCAAGCGGGAGCTGAGTGCCGGCGGACTGCTGAACAGGATCATGAAAAACCTGCATGTGGTGCTGGTCAACCGGCACAACACCGATATGGAGGCCATGCGGGCCTGCATGAAGGTGGTGCGGGAAGGGCACATCCTGGCCATCTTCCCCGAGGGCACCCGCCACCACAAGGGCCTGATGGAGGAGCTGGAAAGCGGCACCGCCATGATCGCCCTGCGCTCCGGCGTGCCGCTGATCCCCATGCTGATTCCCACCAGGCTGAAATGGTTCCGCCGGAACCACTGCTATGTGGGGGAACCCATCCCCATGGATGACCTGCGGGAAAAAGGCGTGAACAAGGACACCTGTGCCGAGCTTCTGCAGCGGATTACCGCCGTGTATGCCCGCATGCAGGCCGCTGCACAGGGGTGAAGCAAATTTCCATAAAGTTTTTTGCACTTTTTTTTCAAACCTTGCAGGAATCGCGGAATTTGCGGAGAACATAGTAAAATCAGAGCATTTTCGAAAGGATGCTTGCCTATGCCCATTGAGGTGGCAGCCCACGCCGGCTTCTGCATGGGTGTGCGCCGCGCTGTAACAGCCGCCATGGCTGTGGCGGAAACCGGCGTGCCTTCCTGCACGCTGGGGGAGCTGATCCACAATCCCCATGTGGTGGATATGCTGCGCAGCCGCGGTATACCGCCCATCGCCACCGTGGAGGAGGCGAAAGGCCGGCAGGTGCTCATCCGCAGCCATGGGGTTGCACCCGGTGTGCTGGAGGAGCTGAAAAACGCCGGCTGCACCGTGCAGGACCTGACCTGCCCCTATGTGGACAAGCTGCACCGCATTGTGGCTGAAGGTACCGGGCCGGACTGCCCGGTGATCCTGGTGGGGGAGCGGGAGCATCCCGAGGTGCAGGGCACCGCCGGCTGGGCCAACGGCCCGGTGTATGTGGTAGCCACGCCGGAGGAGGCGGAGCTTCTGCCGGAAATGCCCCGGGCGCTGGCAGCGGCGCAAACCACTTTTCCCCCGGAACGGTGGCAGGCCGTGACCCAGGTGCTGCACCGAAAGGTTGGCACCCTGGCTGAGCATTGCACCATCTGCTCTGCCACGGAGACCCGCCAGCGGGAGGCCAAGGAGCTGGCCCAGCGGGCGGATGCCATGATTGTTGTTGGCGGCAGAAGCAGTGCCAACACCCAGAAGCTCTATGCGGCCTGCAAAAGCAGATGCCCGCGAACCATTTTGGTAGAGTGCGCGGCGGAGATTCCGCCTGCCTTTGCAAATATTGATTCCGATGA
>CAYMOM010000080.1:0-9118 GCA_964391995.1 uncultured Faecalibacterium sp. | reverse complement strand
GGGTGGCGATGATTGCCTCCTGGGCCACCATGGATGAAAAGTCCATGGGCCGCCACTGGCGGTACAGGGCCTGATACGCCATGCTATTCCTCCCTCATGTCCAGCAGCTGGCGCATGCCGTCCAGCTTCTTTTCGCCAATGCCCCGCACCTGCATCAGATCCTCCGGGTAGAAGAACGGGCCATGGGCCGTCCGCTCTGCCACAATGGCCTGGGCCAGTCCCGGGCCAATGCCGGGCAAGTCATCCAGGGCGGCTGCATCCGCCAGATTGACGCAGATGCTCCCCTGCTGCACCGGCACAGGCTGCAGCTGTGCATCAAGGGGCGATGTGCTATGGCTTGTCTTCGCCGGCGGATGGTGTCCGCCTAGGGCGCTGACCGCCGCCAGCGTAAGGCAAGCCGCCAGGAGCAGCCAGCCCAGCATGCTCCTGGCGGAGATTTTCTTCGTCATACGCCCTTGCGAACCTTCTGGCCTTCCCGGGAATCTTCCAGAATGTAGCCGGCGGCCTTGATGGCGTCACGCAATTCATCAGAGCGCTTCCAGTCCTTGTTCTTGCGGGCCAGGGCGCGCTCGTCCACCATACGCTGGATATCCTCAGGCAGGGCGTCTTCCTTCTTCTGCAGAATGCCCAGCACATCGCACAGGGCAGTAAGGCTGTCCAGCGCGGCCTGCACGGCGGCCTTGCTGCTGTCCGCATTCAGGGTAACGTTGGCATCCTTCACCATTTCGAAAATGGCGCCCAGGGCATCAGCGGTGTTCAAGTCATCGTCCATGGCGGCGTCAAAGCGCTGCTCGCATTGCTTCAGCCGGTCGGTGAATTCCTGCTCGGTCTCCGTCAGGGGCTTGTCCGCGGCGCTGTCCAGCAGGTGCTGCAGGTTGTTCCGGGCGGTGTACAGGCGGGTCAGGCTGGCGTGGGCCGCGGCGATCTGATCCCGGCTGAAGTTAATGGGGCTGCGGTAGTGGGCGCTGATCATGAACATGCGCACCGCTTCCAGGTCGTACTCCTTGGCAATGTCCCGCACGGTGAAGAAGTTGCCCAGGGACTTGGACATCTTCTGGTTGTCCACATTGATAAAGCCGTTGTGCATCCAGTAGTGCACATAGGGCTTGCCCGTGGCGCCCTCGGACTGGGCAATCTCGTTTTCATGGTGGGGGAACAGCAAGTCCTTGCCGCCGCAGTGAATATCGAAGGTTTCGCCCAGGTATTTCATGGACATGGCGGAGCACTCAATGTGCCAGCCGGGCCGGCCCATACCCCAGGGGGATTCCCAGGCAGGCTCGCCGGGCTTCTGTGCCTTCCACAGCACAAAGTCTGCCGGGTCTTCCTTGTCGGTTTCCACGTCCAGCCGGTCGGATGCGCCCACCTCGCGGTCTTCCATGTTCTGGCCGGACAGCTTGCCATAGCCCGGGAAAGCGCTGACCCGATAGTATACATCGCCGCTGGGCACAGCGTAGGCATGCCCGTTGTCCACCAGGCGCTGCACCAGGGTGATAATTTCCTGCATGTGCTCGGTGGCCTTGGGGTGAATGGTGGCCTTGTGGCAGCCCAGGGCAGCAGCATCCGTGAAATATTCGGCAATGAAGCGCTCGCCCAGTTCCTTCACGGTAATGCCTTCCTCGTTGGCCCGGCGGATCATCTTGTCGTCAATGTCGGTAAAGTTCTGCACGAAGGTCACGTCGTAGCCTTCGCGCTCCAGCTGGCGGCGGAGAATGTCGAAGGTGATTACCGGCCGGGCGTTACCAATGTGGATGTAGCTGTACACCGTGGGCCCGCAGGCATACATGCCCACCTTGCCCTCGTGCACAGGCTTGAATTCTTCCTTCCGGCGGGTCAGGCTGTTATAGATACGCATATGCTCATTCCTCCGTATTCTTTTCGTTTTTCAAATCCTGGCGAATCCGGCACTCCCCGCCGCACTGGCTGCAGCCGATTTCCGCAGCCCGTTTGGCCAGGCACTGCTCCATGTGGGTCAGCCGGTCGTACAGGGCCTGCATTTTCTCCATCATGGGGTCGGGCAGGTTCACCTGATCCAGGTCAATCTCGTTGCGGCGCACGTTTTTCTTGCGGACGATGCGGCCCGGGTTGCCCACCACGGTGCAGTCCGGGGGCACATCCTTCAGAACAATGCTCCCCGCGCCGATTTTCACATTGTCCCCAATGGTGATAGGCCCCAGCACCTTGGCACCGGAGCCAATGGTGACCCCATTGCCAATGGTGGGGTGGCGCTTGCCGGTTTCCTTGCCGGTACCGCCCAGGGTCACCCCCTGGTAGATGGTCACATTGTCGCCGATGACGGTGGTTTCGCCAATGACCACCCCGTCACCATGGTCGATGAAGAACCCTTTGCCGATGGCGGCACCGGGGTGAATCTCAATGCCGGTCTTGTGCCGGGAACGCTGGGAGATGATCCGTGCCAGGGTCACATGCCCGTTCATGTAGGCCCGGTGGGCCCGCCTGTGAGCACGGAGCGCCTTCAGGCCCGGATAGCACAAAAGCACCTCCAGCCTGGACTTGGCAGCCGGGTCCCTGGCCATGATGGCCGCCATGTCCTCACGCAGTTGGTCAAACATATTCATTCAGGCGGAGAAACCGCCAGCCTCCTTTACGTTGTTGCGTCAGCGTATGTCAGCGGGTGCAACATCGTGCGGCGGTATAGTCGAAGGGCAGGCAGAACAGGCACTTCCAATGCGCCATGGTTCCACCTCCCTTCCTGCTGATTGATTGATTATAGCATATTCCGCCTGTGAAATCAACGCGCCGCTTGACAAATTCGCCTCCCCGCGCTATGATGAACCTGTGCGAGGTGCCCAGACGATCGCGGGCCCCGAAGGGGGCATGAGGAAAGTCCGAGCATCAAAGGGCAGGGTGCCGGCTAACGGCCGGTGGAGGCGACTCCAAGGAGAGTGCAACAGAGATATACCGCCCGGGCAACCGGGTAAGGGTGGAAAGGCGAGGCAAGAGCTCACCCGCGGCTTGGCGACTTGACCGTGATGTAAACCCCACCTGATGCAAGATGGTATGAAGGCACATGCGGCGGCCCGTCGCGCCTTCGCAATCGCTTGAGCCTGCGCGGCAACGCCAGGCCTGGATAGATGATCGTCCAATACAGAACTCGGCTTACGGTCACGCTCGCACATTTTTATGCTGTTGATGGAACTTTTTCCATTGCTGGTTCGTTTACTATGTTGAAAGGCAGGTTACAAACCGCCGGAAAGGAAGGATCACCCATGAAAAAGCTGCTCGCCCTGCTCCTTGCTGCCCTGATGCTCACAGGCATCGCCTGCGCGGAAACTTCCCTGGTGGGCGGATGGACCTTCACCGCCGCTCCCGAAATGACCGAGGAAGCGCAAGCCGCCTTCGAAAAGGCCTTCGCCACTGAGGTTGGTGTGGTGTACACCCCTGTGGCCCTGCTGGGCACCCAGCTGGTTTCCGGCCTGAACTACTGCATCCTGTGCAGCGCCACCGTGGTCGCCCCCGATGCCCAGCCCACCTACAAGCTGGTGTACCTGTACCAGAACCTTTCCGGCGATGTGGAGATTCTCAACATTGCCGACCTGGATCTGGCCGCCCTCGCCTCTCCGGCAGAGGTTCAGCCCTGATGCAATGCAGAACGCCCCCTGGCATAGCATGAAACTGTGCCAGGGGGCGTTTTTTGTATCAGTGGCAGTGTCCGCCGCAGGTATGTCCACCGCAGCCGTGTTCACCGCAGGTGTGGCCCTCGCCGTGGTCATGATGGTGGTCACAGGTGGCGCCTTGGCTGAAATTCAGCCTGCCTGCCAGCAGCGCGGCAACGGCATCATCCGCCGCACCCTGCACACCGGCATACAGTTTGATGCCCGCCTGGGCCAGGGCGGCCTGAGCGCCGCCGCCAATGCCGCCGCAGATCAGCGCATCCACCTGATGCTGCACCAGGAAACCAGCCAGCGCACTGTGTCCGCTGCCATTGGTGCCCAGCACCACGCTGGAGGCTACCGCGCCATTTTCCACCATGTACAGCTTGAACTGGGACGTGTGCCCGAAGTGCTGGAATACCTGTCCGTTTTCATAGGTCACTGCAATACGCATTTCAACTTCTCCTTATTCAATGGAATCAATCAGCCTGCCGTATGCATCGTACAGGCAGGCCTTGTCCGCCTTGGTCTTGTGCCACACATTTTCATCGGGCCAGATCAGGTCGCCCGCCACGTCACTTGAAAGGCTGGCGATGGTCAGCGTCTGCCCGGGGGCCAGGGTGGTGCCGCTGAACACAAAGATTTCCTTGCCCTTTTCGGAATAAATGTACCAACCGTCCATGTCCACGCTTTCAGTGCCCTGGTTGGTCACGCTGATGGCGTCCTTCTTGGCGCTTTTGTCCTTCAGCTTCACGGTCTGGTTTCTGTCCGGCAGTTCACCACTGGTCAGGGTGTCCGCCTGCACCTTGCCGCCCTGCAGGGTGACCATCACCCCGATGGGCGCATTCTGCGTCTGATACACCGCCGCCCCGCAGCGGGCCAGCAGGCTCATCACCCGGCCGGAGGGTGTGTCCGGCTCGGCTGCGGTGTTGGTGGAGATGACGGCTATCTCCGGCTGCACCTGCTGCACCAGCGCCTCGGAGGTCGCGTCGTTCTCGCCATGGTTGCCAATCTTCAGCACCTGGCACCGGGGTATCACCCCTGCCGCCAGCAGCTCTTCCTCCTCGGGGAATTCCATGTCCCCCGCCAGCAGCATGCGCCCGCCGCCGCCTTCCGCCAGCAGCACCAGGGAGTTGCAATTTTCCTTGTCGCTGTGGCTCATGGGGCCAAGAACCTTCAGGCTGGCATTTTCCATGGGCAGGGTGTCCCCGGCCTGCAGCCAGGTAACCGCCTCGTCCCGCAGGGCAGCAGCCAGCTTGACAGGATGCTTTTTCTCCTTCACACCGGTGAAGTACCCGGGCGCATACCAGCCGCCCACCTGAATGCCGGACATGGCCAGCGCCCACGCGCCACCGGCATGGTCACTGTCCGTGTGGGTGACAATCACCCCGTCCAGCCGGGTGATGTTCATTTGCTTCAGGGCGTTGGACACCATGCCCCAGTTTTCCGCCTTGGCGGTGTCGATCATATACAGGGTGGTGCCGCTTTGCAGCAGAAGGCAGTCCCCTTTGCCCACGTTCAGGGCAATCAGGGTCAGCTCGCTTCCCTCCTCCGCGGCGGTGGCGCAGCCGGTTAGCAGCAGGCAGGATAAAAGTGCGGCCAGCATTCTGCGTTTCATGGCATTCTCCTTTCCTTGAAAGCCTGCGCCGCCTGTGCTATAATGGGCGCAGGAGTTGATGTTATGGAGCGCTGGATGTCCCTGGCCCTGGAGCAGGCCCGGCTGGCTGCCCAACAGGGTGAGATCCCCGTAGGTGCCGTGCTGGTGAAGGGTGATACGCTGCTTTGTGCCGCCCACAATCAGCGGGAAACCACCCATGACCCCACCGCCCATGCCGAGCTGATCTGCCTGCGGGAAGGCGCCCGTCTCCTGGGGGACTGGCGCCTGCGGGACTGCACCCTGTACGTTACCCTGGAGCCATGCCCCATGTGCGCCGGTGCCATGGTGATGAGCCAGCTTTCCCGCTGCGTTTACGGCGCGGCGGATGAGCGGCAAGGCTGCTGCGGCTCCGTGTACGACCTGCCCGGGGACAGCGCGCTCCATGGCGTGACCCGCTGGGAGGCCGGCCTGATGGCAGATGAGTGCCGGCAGCTGCTGCAGGATTTCTTTCAGCAGCGGCGCTAAGGCTATTATACCAAGTTTTCCGCATTTCAGCAAGGAGGCGTCTCCCATGACTCTGAACGACTACCAGCGCCTGGCCATGACCACCCTGAACCCTGAACTTGACAGGAAGGATGTGCTCATCAACGGCGTGATGGGCCTTTGCGGCGAGGCCGGCGAGGCCATTGATATTGTAAAAAAGCACCTGGCCCAGGGCCACGCGCTGAACAGGGATGCACTGATCAAGGAATTGGGCGATGTGGCCTGGTACCTGGCTGAAACCGCCTATGCCCTGGATGTGCCCCTGGAGGAGGTCTGCCAGCGGAATATCGACAAGCTCCGCGCCCGCTACCCGGAAGGCTTTTCGGCGGAGAAGTCCATGAACCGGCAGGAATGATTACTTCTCCTTGATTTCCTTTCCGCTCATGTGTTCAATTTCTATCACGAACAGCTGCGCCGCCTTTGCCGTGGCAGCCATTTCCGCATCCGCCGTGCCTTCATCCGGGTAATACTTCATGGCAAACCGCTTCAGCAGCGCCAGCGCCGCCGGATCCATTTCAGCCAAATGGCACCGGCCGAAGACCACTACGCTTTGAACATACGGCGCCCAGGGTTCCTCCTTCACGGTTTCGTTGCCGAACACCGTGAAGCAAACCTTGTCGCAGGCCTGGATGGCATCCGCCTTGTGTCCCGCCTTTGCGCCATGGAAGTATATCTTCTGATGCTCTTCATCATAAAGATAGTTCACGGGTATCGCATAAGGATAACCACTGTCCCCGTTGACGGCCAGAACGCCTCTGCGCTCATGCTGCAGCAGGCTTTTTGCGGCTGTCATGTCGATTTCCTTTTGCTTTCTCCGGATCGGCCTGAACATCTCTCATCTCTCCTCAGCGCATGCTTTTACATTGTTTCCGCCAAGAACTGCTCGAAATTCCCGTGGAAAATCATTTCCCGCTCCTTTTCCGTCAGGGGCAGCGCCATCACCCGGGCGACTTCCTCCTTGGGTGTCCACATGGGGTAGTCCGTGCCGAAGAACACATGGTCGGCGCCGTAGCGGTGGATGATCTTCACCGCTTCCTCCGGCTCCAGGGCATACAGGCTGGAACTGCAGTCCACATACACGTTTTCCCGGCCTGCCAGCAGCTTCCACGCATCGCTCCACACCGACCAGCCGCCCAGGTGGGCGCAAATGGCCTTCAGCTGCGGCACCTTGTCCAGGGCCCGAGCCATGCGTTCCGGACTGCTGTAGTCATACCGTTTGTCCCCGGTGTGCACCAGCAGCGGCAGCTTCCGTTCTGCCATGGCGGCAAACAGCCGAAGTGCCGATGGTTCATCCAGGTGAAAGTGCTGAAAGTCCGGGTGCAGCTTCACACCCCGCAGGCCAAGGGACATCAGCCTGTCCAGCTCTTTTTCCATGTCCGGGTGATCCGGGTGCATGGCGCCAAAGCCCACAAACCTGTCCGGGTGGGCATCCACCGCAGCGGCGATGAAATCGTTAATGGCGTGCACCCGCTCCCAGGTTACCGCCACGGAATGCACCAGATGCCGGCTGATGCCCGCCTCCTCCCCTGCCCGGAGCAGCGCGCCCACGGTGCCATCCAGGTTCATGGGAATATGATAGAAATCCCCGATGGATGCCGCAGCCCGCTGGGCAATCTTGTCCGGGTAAATGTGGGCGTGTGTATCAATGATGGTCATGTCAACCGCTCCTTTATACCAGGCCAGCATGAAGCCACCTTGCAAGTGCGCAGGGTGGCTTCATGCTGGATTTATGCGTTCAGAAAGGCCGCAACGGCAGCAGCAGCCTGCTGCTCGTCCTCGCCGTCCACCAGAAGGGTCATGCGGCTCTGGCTGTCCGTTCCCAGGGACAAAAGGCCCAGCATGGACTTGGCGTTCACCAGCTTCTGGCAGTGCTCAATCATCACCCGGCTGGTGTAGCGGTTGGCGATTTGCACCATCTGTGCAGCGGCGGCCCGGGTCAGGGGCTTGCCTTCCGGGAAGGTAATGGATTGCTTGATCATTGGTGCGTCTCCTTTCTTTCTTGATACAAGGGCAGTTCAGCCCGAATTTCCCTGGCAACCTCCATCAGCCGGCGCATGCGGTGGTTCACGCCGCTCTTGCCCACGGGCGGGTTCATCATCTGTCCCAGCTCGGTCAGGCTGGCGGAGGTGTGCTCCAGCCGCAGGCGGGCCATTTCTTGCAGGCCCGGCGGCAGGGTGAACAGCCCCCGCTGAATGGATATGAGCTTGATGGCCTCAATCTGCTCATCGGCAGCGTTCAGCATCCGCTCGGAATTATGCTCATCGCAGTTGGCGGCCCGGTTGGCCTCGCCCCGCATTTGCTTTTTGATGCGTATGTTCTCCATTTCCAGCACGGCCTGGCTGGCACCCATCAGGGCCAGCATGTCGGCAATTTGCTGGGCACCCTTCAGGTAGATGACGTTTTGACCCTTGCGGATGTGCTCGTGCAGGGGAAGGCTGCACTTGTCCAGCAGCCGGGCCAGGGTCTGGCGCAGGCTCTGATCCTCCGCCACCCATTCGAAATGGTAGCTTTTTTCCGGATTGTTCATGGAGCCGCAGCCCAGAAAGGCGCCCCGTAGGAAGGCCCGGCGGCAGCACTGGCGGGTCATGGGGTGCCGCGGCACCGTGCGCCTGAGGGAAATGCCGCCCTCTTCATCCTGCTCCATCATGTGCAGGGCAATCAACAGCGTTTGGGAGTCCTGATCCCCCAGGGTCAGCACACAGGTGCGCCGTCCGCCCAGCCTGGCATGCTGAACAAAATGCAGCCTGGCGGTAATGTTCAGCGTCCGCAGCAAAAGAAAGATGCGGCGGGCCAGGGCGGCATTTTCCACGCGGTAGGTTACCTGCACCCGGCCCAGACCCCGAAGGGCCAGGCTGCCGGAGGTTTGGGTCAGGGCGGAAAGCTCGCTTAATACGCAGCAGCTTTTGCCCAGGGGCAGGCGGATCAGCTCATCCTTGGCGGCGGAGGAAAAGGACATAAGCGCTCCTTATCATTCTTCGGTAATGGTGCCATTCTTCCACCGGGCCTGCTCGATCTCCAGATCCCGGTGGGTGGCGGATACCTGATAATTCATGTCCCGCAGGGCCTGGGCAACGGCCTCGGTAATAGCCACGCTGCGGTGCTGCCCGCCGGTGCAGCCAATGCCGATCATCAGCCGGTGCTTTCCCTCCTCCTGGTAATGGGGGATGAGGAATGCCAGCATGTCGGTCACCTTTGTCATAAACTCCCGGGTGGTGGCGTCCTCCATCACAAAACGGCGGACATCCTCATCCAGGCCGGTTTGCCCGCCCAGGCTTTGAATATAGAAGGGATTAGGCAAAAAGCGCACGTCAAACACCAGGTCGGCCTGGCGGGGAAGGCCGCGCTTGAAGCCAAAGGACATGACCTC
>CAYMOM010000079.1:0-9145 GCA_964391995.1 uncultured Faecalibacterium sp. | reverse complement strand
GATACGAATGAAGTCAGAGGGCCTGCGGGCCCTCCGACACCTCCCGGAGTTTTTTGACAGTCTGTGCAGCAGCCGTAATGCGACTGCTGCTTTTCGTCAACCCTGTTTTTGGGGCAGCCTGTCCAGCATGGCAGGCCAGTTCTCCTCCATGCTGGCAACCAGCTTGAACTGGGTGCGGCACCTGTCCAGGTTGTGTTCCGGGCGCTGAATGTGGAAGTACACATCCCCCATCAGGTAATCCGTCAGGAAGCGGACACCGCATTCCAGGGTCATCAGCTTGGCGCCCAGGGGGAGGGTGGCGATTTCCGTTTCCGTCAGGCTGTCGCCGCAGGCGGATAGAAAGCCGTCCAGCAGCTGGGCGTAATTGTCCATGGACAGGCCGATGCGGCTCAGATCTTTTTCATCCTCCGCACCGGTGTTGGCGCCAAAGCGCACCAAATCCCCAAAGTCGAAGGCAGCCAGGCCAGGCATCACCGTGTCCAGGTCCAGCACGCACAGGCCCTGGTGGGTTTGGGCATCCAGCATCACGTTGTTCAGCTTGGTATCGTTGTGGGTAACCCTCAGGGGTAGCTTGACCTGGCGGAGAAGCTCCATCAGGCTGGCAGCTTCCTTTTCCCGGGCAAGGGCGAAGGCAATCTCCTCCTGGCAGGTGGCGGCGCGGCCCAGGCTGTCCTTTTCAATGGCCTCCTTCAAGGCCTGATAGCGGCGGGGCGTATCGTGAAAGTGGGGGATGGTTTCGCTCAGCTCCTGGGCAGGAAAGCCGCCCAGCGCCTTCTGAAAGGCACCAAAGGCATAAGCGCACTGGTACAGGTCACCATCCCGCTCCGGAGCATCCAGGCACACACCGCCCTCAATGAAGGCATACACCCGCCAGTCCTCCCCCTCGGGGGTGTGCAGGTAAGGCGCACCATCTACGGTGGGCGCCAGGTGCAGGCTGTGGCGGGGATCGCTGTCCTGCTGGCTCAGAAACGCCGAAACCCGGCTGATGTTGCGCATCAGCGCAGGAATGTCGTGAAAGGCCTGGGCGCTCATCTGCTGCAGAATGTAGCGGGTGCCGTCCTGGGTGCAGATCAGGTAGGTGTGGTTGATGTGCCCATTGCCGTAGGGCTGGCAGGAAAGGGCAGGGCTGCTCAGTTGAAACTGGCGGCAAATATTCAGCATGGGGCATCCTCCTTTTGTACAGTATAGCATAGAAGGGTGATTTGCGCCATAGATGCGGGGAAAAATCACCGGCGGGAACGGGAAAACCTCATGCTGCCCTGGTGCAGGAGCGAAATACCCTGCCGGAGTCCATCCGCCGCAAAGGGAATGAGGCAGAACACATAGGGGTAAACGTACTGGCTTTTGGTTTCCCAAAGGATATGGAAAAGAAAGCCGCCAAGGAAGTACAGCAGCACCAGCGGCCAGCCTTCCTTCTGCCTGCCATGATGCAGAAGAAAAACGCACACTCCCAGGTAGATGACCAGGGTCACGGCCCGGGCGCAGGCATTGGCAGCCTTTTCAACCCAGCCGCCCTGGTACAGGGACTGCAACAGCGGTGGATAGACCTGCTGGTTCAGCGATGGCAGCGGCCCGCTCCAGACGGACTGATACAGCGGATCGCACCAGGTGGAAATGATTTTGCGGCTGAAGAAGCCGGCGGCCCTGGTGGGGTCGGCCTTGATTTTTTCCCAGTTGTTGCGGAGCTTTTCCATGCCGGCATCGGCGGCCTTGGCCGCGCTGCATTCCACCGACCGGTATAGCTTCATGGTGGACTCGTCATACCAGCCCGGGCCGCGAACCACGTTGTCAACATCCGTGCCCATGGCAACCCAGAGCACCGTAGGCATGCCTTCCTGCAGGGATGTTTCCGTCCTGGCTTCGTAATACGCCGTCAGCAGCCGGGAAGGAACAAGCATGCAGGCCAGCACGGCTGCAAGTGCCCCAAGGGTTTTCCACCCATGCCGGCGGGAAAGATGCAGCAGCAGGTAGACACCAATGGCGATGGCGCCAACCAGGTTGTTCTGCCGGATAAGGATGGAGGCGCTCAGGCACAGCACCAGGCCCAGCACGGAAGGCCAGCGGTGCTCCCGGCAAAAACGAAGGGTGAACAGAAAGCTGAGCATCAGGAAGAAAAGGCCGGGAATCTGCCCGTAGGCAAAGCGGATGAACAGAAACTGGGGAAAGAAGGCAAAGCTGAGAAAAATGGTCAGCAGCTGCACACCCCGGGAGGCGGAAAGCTCAAGGCTGATCCGCCAGCAGCAAAGGTTGATGCCCAGAACCAGGACGGTATTGGCAAGAAAGCAGGGGAGGGTTGTTCCAACAGCAAACGGCATGGCATAGTCCAGCAGCAGGTCGAAGGTCATCATGCCAAGCTGATGAGGGTAAATTGAAAGATATTTTCCGGGCTGAAAGGCGGAATAATCCCCGTTGCGGAAGGCTTGCGCCGCCACGAAAACATTACTTGCATCAGCGCGGATGGAGTGCGATGTGCCACAAATCAGCCAGGCTGAAAGAAGACCATAAACCACAGAAAGAGCGGCGAACAGCAGGGCAGGCGAGAGCCGGGCAAAGCGGCTGGATGCCCTGGAGAGCCACCACAGCAGCGCACCAATGCCTATGAGGGTGACAACACCGGAGAAAAGCGCCAGCGATATGCTGACAATCTCATCCCCATCATAACTGACGGCTGCATGAAAAACCACATTGAGAAGAAGAACGGTGCACACAACGAAAACAGCCAGGCCATGGATGATTCGCATGGCGGCAGAGGACAGCTTGGCGGGCATAGGCATCTCCCGTATTAGCAGCTTTTGATCATCCGCTGGTAGAAGGCCACGGTCTTTTTAATGGTTTCCAGGGGAATGCGCTCGTTGTTGCCGTGGATCATGCCGCGCTCTTCCTTGCTCAGGGCCATGGCGGAGAAGCGGTATACATGGTCGCTGATGGGGCCGTAGTGGCGGGAGTCGGAGCAGGCCAGCATCAGGTAGGGGGACACCACAGCCTGGGGCCAGGTGGCGCGGATGGCATCGGTCAGGCGCTGGTAGGGTTCATCGTCCGTGCGGCTGATGGGCGAGGGGTTCATGCCCATAACCACATCCACCTGAATCTTCTTGTTTCCCGCCAGCTTTTGCAGCCGGGCCTTGGCGGATTCAACGGTTTCGCCGGGCATCAGCCGCAGGTTGGCACCCACCCAGGCATGGGGCGGCAGCACGTTGGAGGCGGCGCTGCCCTGCATCTGGGTAAAGGCAACGGTGGTGCGCACCAGGGCGTTCAGCTCACCGCCGGTCAGGCGGCAGAAAAGGCTCAGAACAGGCTTGAAGCACCACAGGTTGGCAAAGATCATCCGGAACAGGAAGCTGGAGCGCCGGCCGAGAATATCGAACATCTGGGCGATGGGCGGCGTGAGGGTGAAGGGGAAGGGGTTGCCCTCAATGTTGGCAACAGCTTTTGCCAGCACGCCCACAGGGGTGTGGGAAGGCGGCGTGGAGGCGTGCCCGCCATTGGTATCCAGGGTCAGCTTCACATCCATGGGGCCCTTTTCGCCAATGCCAATCAGGGCGCAGGGCTGCTTGACGCCGGGGAAAACATTCTCCACCACGGCACCGCCCTCATCCAGCACAAAGGCAGGGGTGATGCCCTTTTCCTGCAGCCAGGCGACAATGGCGGGCGCGCCCGTGCCAGAAATCTCCTCATCGCCCGCAAAGGCCAGATACAGGTCATTGGCGGGGGTGAAGCCTTGGGCAATCAGGTTGTCGGCAGCCTCCAGCACACCCAGGAAGGTACCCTTGGTGTCCAGGGTGCCGCGGCCCCACAGCACATCGTTTTCAATGATGCCCTCAAAGGCGGGCTTGTCCCACATATCCTCGTTCACGGGTACCACGTCGTAGTGGGCCATCAGCACGCCGGGCGCATCGGCGGCCTTGCCCTGCCAGTGGAACAGCAGGCTGCGCTCACCGGGGCGGTGGAGGGTGCAGGCCTTATACACATGGGGGAACAGCTGGGGCAGCAGCGCTTCCAGCTTGGCAAATTCGCCGTTGTCCTCCAGGGATTTATCCCGGTAGGATACGGTTTTGCAGCGGATCAGCGCCTGCAGATCCCGCACGGCCTTGTCCCCGTCAAAGACCTCTTCTGGGGCGTTCACAGGGGCCTGGGGTTCGGGCTTGAACTGCAGGGTGCGCAGCACCAGCACGGCGATGAAAACAAGCAGCGCCGCCAGAACAATGCAGAGAATCACCATTCAAATCACCTCAAATAACACCTTTCTTGTAGAGAACGCGGCTGACGGCAATGGCCAGCAGGGCACCCACAGGCACCAGCACACCCACCGAGGAGGCCAGGGACGGCACCAGCAGGAACAGCACCACCATAAAGCACAGGGGCGCGATGGCGATCTTGGGGTTCTTGGAGATGTACACCACACCCAGGCCGCCAAACAGGGCCGGCAGAATGTTATCGAAGGCCGGCGCCAGCACAGGGGATTCCAGAATGGGCTGCAGGTATCCCAGCAGCAGCACGCCCGCGGCGATGATCAGCGTGGTGACAATGGAGGATGTGGCGATGGCAATGGTGGAAATCACCTCGCCCTCGTCGGTATTGGCCTGCACCTTGGCGGCCTCCATGGCGTTCAGGGCGCAGGGAACCTTCAGGCTGGTCAGGTTGCCGGTGATGAAGGAAAGGTACGTGCCGCCGGTGCCCAGCATGGGGGCATAGGTCAGTACCTCGATGATGCCCACCGTCCAGTAAATGGGTGCAACAGCCACAAGGCCCTTCAGCACATACTGTCCCTCGGGCCAGGCATTGTAGTAAAGGCAAATGGCGGCGGGAGCCATCAGCAGCATGAAAATGGCGGTAGCCGTCCAGATGCGGCCCCAGAAATGAATGGAATCGTTATAGGTCTTCATGCAGGTTCACTCCCTTCTTAAGCCATCAGCCAGGTCACGGGGATGGAGGCCGCCATGGCGCCCAGCATGGAGATGGGCAGGGCGTATTGCTCCAGCCACTTCCAGTTGAACTTTTTCAGCAGCAGGCCGCACACGCCCATCAGCAGTGCGGAAATCAGCGCTACCACCAGGGGGATAAAGCCGGGCCGGCCCAGGTGCACATCGGCAAACAGCATGCCGACAAAGGCGGAAATCATGCCCAGGAACATGCTGTCCATGAAGATATTGCCCCATTTGGGGTCCTTGGTCTTGATGGACATCACGCCGCCCTGAATCTTCTTCAGGCCGAACAGCACCAGGAAAATGCCGGGAATGATGCCCAGGGTCATCACCCAGGCAATGGCGCCAAAGGCCTGGGCATCCCCGATGGGCTGGGACAGGGAAAGCCCCATGGCGGTAGCGGTGGAGGTGGCGGCGGGCAGCTCGTAGGTCAATGCGCCCAGAACGCTCAGCCGCAGCCAGGGGAAGGGAAGCCCCATGAATTTCGAAAGGGTGATCACCCCAAGCAGGATGGCCACAGCCGGCGCCAGGGTGAAAAGAGCGCTGGAAGCAATGGTCTTGCGGATGGTGGCGGCAGCAATGTTCAGCTGCCTGGCTCTCCGGGCTGCTTTCAGCAGAAAGAACACGGATTGTGCAAGCACAAACACAATCACCACCGCTGTAACGGCGTAGAGAAAGCCGCTGTTTACGTTGAACTCGCGCATGGGATTCACTCCTTTTTGCAATATCCTCCACCAGTGGATTGGCAACATTATAAATCCTGCGGCGGATTCTGTCGAGGGTTTCCGGTGAATTCCGGCGAAAAATCAATAAAATTTGGAAGGAAAACGCAGCCGCAGCGGCGAATACTTGACTGTAAATGCTTACACTTCCGAAGGAGGACACATGGAGCAGTTGAAACAAGCCTTGCAGGCGGTGCAGCAGCCGGAGCCGGCTGTGCTGATGGGCGCCGTGGCGATGTATCGTGCCACAGGCGATCGCTTTTATCGGGATAACGCGCTGGAAAAGCTGCGGGCCTGCATGGCGGAAAACCGCCTGGACGGCCTGGGCATGGGGCTGATGTTTGCCCTGGAGGAAACCGGGGAGGCGTGCTTCCGCAGCGCCATTGAGCAGCTGGCTCGGCGGCCCGTGCAGGTGGAGCGCCTGGCGGATACCTATGGGGAGCTGCCCTTCCGCATGGCTTATGAAATGAAGCTGAACCGCATGGCCTGGGTGAGCCGGGTGGCGGAGCAGTTCACCAGCCTGCGGGACAGGCTGCTTGACAGGGAAACCGGCCTGTACCAGGCGGCGGAGGGAAGCGGCTTTTCCCCCAAGGCCACGGGGTGGTATCTGGCGGCGCTGGCGGACAGCATTGAGGCCTGCGACCAGCAGCTGTATGAGCACTGGCGCACCCTGGTGAACCTTTTCCGCCAGGCGCTGCGGGGCATGCTGCGCTCCGGCAGCGCAGGCGGCGCAGAAGCACTGGCGGTGTATGCCATCCGCAAGGGTGTGCGGCTGGGGATCATTGACCCGGAGCGCTATTTCCCCCTGGCGGAGCAGCTGACCCAGACCGCAGACTGGCGCAGTGACCTGGGCCCGGCCATGCTGGCCTGGGCGGAAGGAGCGAGATGAACACCATGGAAATGAAGATACTCTTTCACTCCGCCCGCAGCGTGACCTTTGAGCTGCCGGACGGCGGCCTGTACGAAACCCGCCAGCCCTATCGCCTGACCCTGAACGGTCAGGAGGCAGGCACGGCATCCACGGTGGTTACCAGCCTGTATGGCCTGTGGCCGGACACCAAGTATCACCTGCAGGCCTGGCAGGACGATGTGCTGGCGGCGGAGGCCACCTTCCGCACGGGGGAGGAAAGCTTTACCCTGGATGTGCGCCGCTTTGGCGCCCTGGGCGATGGCCTGCACGACGACACGCCGGCTATTCAGGCAGCCATCACCTGCTGCCCCAGGCAAGGCCGGGTGCTGATCCCTGCGGGCCTTTACCGGGTGAAGCCGCTGTTCCTGAAGAGCCACATCAGCCTGGAGGTGCAGCAGGGCGCCGTGCTCCAGCTGGAGCGGGACAGAAACCTCTTCCCCATTCTGCCGGGCATGACCCAGTCCACCGATGAAAAGACCGATTACAACCTGGGCACCTGGGAGGGAAACCCGCTGGACATGTTCGCCGCCCTGTTTACCGGGGTGGAGGTGAAGGACGTAACCATCTACGGTCAGGGCATTGCCGATGGCATGGCCCAGGAAAGCGACTGGTGGGTGGAGCACCGCACCCGCCGGGGTGCGTGGCGGCCCAGGCTGCTGTTCCTGTGCAGGTGCAAGCATATCACCGTGCAGGGCATCACCTTCCGCAACAGCCCGGCGTGGAATTTGCAGCCCTATTTCAGCCAAGACCTGAAGTTCCTGAACATCTCCGTGCAGGCGCCGGCTAACAGCCCCAATACCGATGGCTTTGACCCGGAGAGCTGCAAGGGTATCCTGGTGGCAGGCGCACACTTCTCCCTGGGAGACGACTGCATTGCCCTGAAGGCAGGCAAGCTCTACATGGGCGAAACCTACGCAACGCCCTGCGAGGATATTGAAATTGTCCACTGCCTGATGGAGAACGGTCACGGCGGCGTGACTGTGGGCAGCGAAATGGCCGGCGGCGTGAAGCACGTTCGCGTGCGGGACTGCCTGATGCGCAACACCGACCGCGGCCTGCGGGTGAAAACCAGGCGCGGCAGGGGAAAGAATGGCGTGATCGACGATATTGTGTTCGACAGGGTGGAAATGCAGCAGGTGGGCACGCCCTTTGTGGTCAACTGCCTTTACTTCTGCGACCCGGACGGACACACCGAATATGTGCAAAGCCTGGATCCCCAGCCGGTGGACGGCAGAACGCCCTATGTGGGCAGCATCGCCTTCCGGCATGTGAACGCCACGGGGGTCAGCTGCGCGGGGTATTTCCTGGGCCTGCCGGAGCAGCCCATCCACAAGGTGACCATGGAGCATGTGAACATCGCCTGCGACCCGGACGCCAAACCCATGCAGCCTGCCATGGCGGACTGTGTGCCCAAATGCGTGCGCAAAGGCATTGTGGCGGAAAATGTGCACAAGGTGATCCTAAAGGATGTGATGATTGCCGGCTGCGAGGGTGAGGCCGTTGAAGCCAATCATGCAGAGATTATAAAAGAATAATGTTATAAAACAGCGCGGCGGCAGACAAGAAAGGGTCTGCCGCCGCGATATTTATATATCGGGAGAGAAGAAATATTTATTGAATTAAAACTTTTCTCTTCCTTTTCGGAAGAAAATCTGCTATTTTATTGGCAAAACTGGAAAGGTGGGATGCAAATGAATGTACATTGCTCAGCAGTGCTGCTGCAGGCCTTTGGCCGGGCACTGGCGGAGCAGGAGAAAAGCCCGGCAACCGTGCGAAAATACCTGCGGGATGTGGGGCAATTCCTTCGCTTTGCAGGCGCAGAGCGGCTGAACCGCACGCTGGTGCTGCGCTACAAGGAGCGCCTTGCCACCCGGTATGCGGCCTCCAGCGCAAATTCCATGCTGGCGGCGCTGAATGCATTTTTCCGCTTCAGCGGGCGGGTGGAGCTTTGCGTGCGGCAGCTGAAGGTGCAGCGGGCGGCCTATGTGCCGGAGGAACAGGCCCTGCAGCAGGATGAGTATCAGCGCCTGGTGCAGGCCGCCAGGGACACCGGCAACGAGCGCCTTGCCATGATACTGCAAACCATATGCGCCACGGGCATCCGCGTCAGCGAGCTGCAGTACATCACCGTGGAGGCTGCCCGGCGGGGTGAGGCCACCGTGCGCTGCAAGGGGAAAACTCGCACCATTCTGCTGGTGAAAGAGCTGCGCCGGGGATTGTTGAGCTATGCCTGGGGTGCAGGCATCAGCAGTGGGCCAATCTTTGTCACCAGAAGGGGGAAACCCGTGGCCCGCACGGCTGTGTGGCGGGAGATGAAGGCCCTTTGCGCCCGGGCCTGCGTGACGCCGGAAAAGGTTTTCCCCCACAACCTGCGGCACCTGTTTGCCCGGGTGTTTTACGCCGCCGCCAAGGATATTGCCAAGCTGGCGGATGTGCTGGGCCACAGCAGCGTGAACACCACCAGAATCTACCTGACGACCACCTGCGATGAACACCGCCGCTGCATGGAGCGCCTGCCGCTGGTGTTTCCGCCCAAAAGAAAAAAGCCTGGAAGACCGGGCCGAAGAACGTAATGTGCATTATGTCAACAA
>CAYMOM010000078.1:0-9182 GCA_964391995.1 uncultured Faecalibacterium sp. | reverse complement strand
GCAGCTTTGACAGTGACGGAGCGCAAATCCTCGAAAAAGTGGCTTTGCCACTTTTCCGACACCCTGATGTGCGGCTTTCCGCACAAAAAAACATTGGAGATAGCTATGGTCACATTGAAGGACATCGCGGCAGAGGCCGGCGTCAGCATTACCACGGTATCCAACGTGGTGCACAACAGGCAGAGCCGGGTTTCGGCAGAGAAGATCAAGAAAATTTGGGAAATCATTGAACGGGAGCACTATGTTCCCAGCATGACGGCCCGCTCCCTGGCCAATGACCAGTCTTACATCATTGGCATGGTGACCCACATCACGCCGCAAAACACCGGCAGCACCATGAGCGACCCCTTCATGAGCACCATGACTGCCAGCGTTGAGCAGCGCACCCGGGATGCCGGCTATTACCTGATGATTCGCTCTACCGAAACCACCGACGACCTGGCTTCCCTCATCCACAGCTGGCGGCTGTCCGGGCTGATCCTGTCCGGCCTGTTTGAGGGCGATTTCTTTCAGGCGGTGAAGAAGCTGAACATCCCCCTGGTGCTTATCGACAGCTATGTGGATGACCCGGATATTTGCTGCATCGGCCTGGAGGACGAGCAGGGCGGCTACATTGCCGCCAGGCACCTGCTGGAAAACGGCCACCGAACCATTGCCTTCGCCTCCCCTTCCATTCAGCCGGGCGGCGTGATTGACAAGCGCCTGCAGGGATACCGCCGGGCGCTGGCGGAATTTGGCGTGGCGTTTGATCCCTCCCTGGTCTTCACCCAGGAAATCTCCGTGCAGGAGGGCAGGCAGCTGGGGTATGTGCTGAGCGAAAGGCCTGAAATCACCGGCATTTTCGCCACGGCAGACATTCTGGCTGCAGGCATTATGGCTGGCCTGAGCGAGCGCGGCCTGTCCATCCCCCGGGACAAGTCCATCGTGGGCTTTGACGATCATTACCTGTCCCAGCTGACCTTCCCGGCGCTGACCACCATCCACCAGGACGCCCAGCAGAAGGGCACCCTG
Organism: uncultured Faecalibacterium sp.; assembly: GCA_964391995.1. Lineage (GTDB taxonomy): Bacteria > Bacillota > Clostridia > Christensenellales > Aristaeellaceae > UBA11524. Next base: position 8,171 of record CAYMOM010000078.1, on the reverse strand, counting down.
GCTACGGATATGATCCTGGCCCAGGTGAACCAGGAAACCATTGAGGAAAAGCATGTGATACTGCCCGTGCACCTGGTGGAGCGTGCCAGCGTCAGGAATCTGAACGGATAACACCGCCATCGTGGGTAACGGTCACCTGCAGGCGCCTGCCGCCTGCGGTGATGGGAAAGGACAGCCTGGTGATTTGCTCCGGCAAACGGGGACAAAGCTCCGGCTGCCCTTTTTTGATGCGCAGGCCGGCAAAGCCCAGAACGGCGATCATCCACGCGCCGCCGTTGGAGGCAGGGTGGGTGCCGCCGATGTAGATTTCCCCGGCCCACTCCTTGCCGCCGCCTTGCATATCAATGGCGGCAGTGCGCAGAAACAGCTCCCACGCCAGCTCCGGGCGGCCCATGCGGCAGGCCGTCAGCGCATACATGCAAGCAGAAAGGCTGGAGCCATGCTCCGTTCGGGGCTCGTAATAGTGCCAGTTGGCGGCAATGGTTTCCGGGGAATAATCCTCCGGGAAAAGGGCCATCATGGCCAGCACATCCGCCTGCTTGATGATCTGGGTCGGGCCAGCCACACCATGGTCGCCGCCCCAGTATTCCTTGGGATGCCGCAGCCTGGCGCGAACCTCCTGCAGGGAGCAATCCTCCAGGGCAAAGTAGCCATCGAACTGCTCAATCACCCCCTGGCGCACAGCGGGCCGGGCAATCCGGCCCATCAGCTCCTGCAGCAGCTGCCAGTCCTTTTCATAATCCAGCTCCCGCAGCAGGGCGGCAAACCAATCTTCCCTGTCGGCAAAAATCTCCTTCAGGCCCAGAGCGCAAGCCATACAGTGGCGGATCATCCTGTTGGTAAAGGCGTTGTTGCTCACCCGCTCGTGGTACTCATCCGGGCCGATCACATCGGCAAAATCCACTGTATCGCTGTCTGCATGGCAGGCAGCACGGCTGATATAGAACCGGGCGCATTCCAGCATCACCCTGGCGCCGCCATCCTCCAGCAGGGAGCGATCCCCCGTCATATCGTAATAGCTTTGCAGGGCATAAACTATATCGGCAGAGATATGAATCTGCTTATCCCGGAAATAGGTGCGCACAGGCCGGTGGGTAAACACATCCACCACGTTGAAATTGGTGCAGCCTTCCTGGCCGCCCTCCTGGCTTTCCCAGGCATAGAATGCACCACGGAAGCCGTATTCCCCGGCCTTTTTCAGTGCGCCGGGCAGGGACTGAATGCGGTAGCGCAGCAGGGAGCGGGCAATCTCCGGCTGGGTATGGACAAACATGGGGAAGAAGAATATCTCCGAATCCCAGAAAATGGCGCCCTTGTAGGTTTGCCCGGAAAGCCCGCGGGCTGGGATGGACAAATGGCTTGCATGCCTGGGGGCGATGCTGTTCAGGTGATACTGGCTTGCCCGCAGGGCCAGGGCCGCGGCGGCATCGCCCTCCAGCTGAACCTGGGAAAGCCGGTGAATCTCCCTCCATGCAGCCTGGTGCGCATGCAGGCAGGCGGCATAGCCCCGGGCCTTCATGCCGGCGCAAAGGGCCTGGGCAGCGGATGCCGGGCCGGGCACATCCAGGGAGGTAAACACCGTGCCGAAAAGGTGAAGGTGCAAAACATCCCCCTTTTTCACCCGGCAGCGCAGCACCCGGAAAAGCCCCCGTTCGTTTTGCTCAAAGGTTTCCTGTGCGGGGAGATCAGCCTGCACGCTTTGGGCACAGGCCACGGTGATGCCCTTTTCCCCGGTAACGGCCTGCACCAGCAGCACCGGGCCGGGCTGATAGCCATAGCCGAACAGATGGGGGCCGTTCAAATCCCATATGTCGGTGGAAATGCCGGTGTACAGCGCCATGTCCCCATCCTGGGCAAAGCGCAGGGTGATGCTGCCAGCCAGCAGGTGCGGCTCCGCCATGGAGGCAAAGCGCCGGCTGCTGATGGAGGCCGGCCCGAAGTCCGTTTCCCGGTAGTACAGGCCATCCTCATAATCAATGCCTGCGCTGTGGCTGACAGGCTCAGCCTGGCCCAGGGCCAGGGGTGCGCCATTGAACAGCAGCCGGGCATACAGGCAGTGGGGCGCATTGACAGGCTCGCGCCAGCGGTTTCCGTGCCTGTCATACACACCGGCCAGGGTAATGGCTGGGAACTGTGTGCTGTCCGCCTCCTCCACCGCGCCGCGAAGGCCCATATACCCATTGGCGCACAGAAAGCGGTTGCCATCCGTGATGGCCTGCGCCTTGCTAAAGCCGTTTTCATTCAGCATCCACTTGCTCATAAAAACCTCCACATGAAGAAATCCGCCGGCTAACCCGCTGGCGGATATGCGTGTCAAACGGAAGGAATCACCAGCGGGTTCCCGGTGAGGGTAAAGGGCTGCTGGCGAATCAGCACAGGCAGCGGCTCGCCCTGGGCCAGGGAGAAACTGCTGCTGTTCGGCTCCATGCAAATGCGGATGATCCGCCCCCGATACTTGATGGAAAAGCACAGGCGTTTCCACCTTTCCGGCAGGCGCGGCGCAAAGGCCAGCAGCGGCCCATCGCTGCGCAGGCCGGCGAAGCCATACACAATGTTGGCCCAGGCCATGGCTATGCTGGTAATGTGCAGGCCCTCCCGGGTGTTGCGGTTATAGTTGTCCAGGTCCAGCCGGGTGGCGTAGCCGAAGAAGCGGACGGCCTCCCCCATGTTGTCCAGCTCCGCAGCCAGGATGGAGTGAATAGCAGGGGACAGGGAGGACTCATGGATGGTGCGGGGCTCATAGAAATTGTAATTGACCTGCTTTTCCTTCTTGGTGAAGGAGGAATTGTACAGGTACAGGAGCATCAGCACATCCGGCTGCTTGATCATGTCGCTGCGGTAGATTCTGTCGTAGGCCCAGTGCTCATACAAGGGGAAATCACTGACGGGAATGGCGCCAATGTCCGTGTGGGGCAGGTCGAAATACCCATCGTGCTGCTCGATCAGCCCGGTTTCATCCTGGGGGATGAACATGTTCCGGGCAATGTGCTGCCAGCGGTCTGTTTCCCCTGCGGTCAGGCCGGTTTTCTCTGCCAGGCGGGTATAGGCGGCGGGCTGCTCCTGCTGCATCCGTGCCAGCACCTGGGCAGCATAGGCCAGGGTGCGCATGCCCATGTAGTTGGTATAGGCGTTGTTGTTGACCATCAGGTGGAATTCGTCCGGGCCCATGACACCAAAGAAGCCATACTTGCCCGTTGCGCTGCTCACCTCCACCCGGCTGGCCATAAAGCGGGCCACCTGCAGCAGCATTTCTGCGCCGTAGTGCCAAAGGAAGTCCTCGTCCCCCGTCAGGTGCACATAATGCCAGATGCCATAGGCCACAGCGGTGCTGGGCTGCAGCTGAAGGCTGGCATGCTGCCACAGGGCGCAGGCCTCGTCACCGTTCAGGGTGGCAATGGGATAGCATGCACCTTGGCAGTCCAGCATTTTGGCGCGCTCCAGGGCCATGGGCAGCGTGTTGTAGCGGAAGAGGAGCAGATCCCGGGCGGCGGAGGGATTGGTAAACAGGTAAAAGGGCAGGCAGCAGGCCTCCGTATCCCAGAAGGCATGCCCGTTGTAGGCCTCGCCGGTCAGGCCCTTGGCGCCAATGTTGTGGCGCATGCTGCCGCCGTTGTAGGTCTGCGCCAGCTGAAAGCTGCAAAAGCGTATGCCCTGCTGCTCGGCTGCCACAGCAGCCGGGTCGGCACCATCTGCCGGCTCAATGAGAATATCAGAGGTGCGCCACCAGCCGTCCCAGAAGGCCCGCTGGGCCTGGAGCGCCTCCTCCAGGGAAACAGCTTCGCTGGCATCCAGGGCAGCGGTGCCGCTTTGCCACAGGGCATCACCCTCCGTGCCGTCAAAGAGGATCACCACCCGCTTGTCCATGCAGATTTCCACACCCTGCTGCAGGCTGACACAGGCAGAAAGGGATGCATCCATTTCCCCCGTACCGGCGGTGAGGGTGGCAGGCACATCCACCAGGGCACCGGCAAAAACCTCCTGGCCGGAGTGCTCCGTGCGGGCCTGCAGCTGCATACGCCGGCCCCGGGCCAGGGTACGGGGTTTCTGCCAGGGGCACAGGCGGCGGCCCTCATGCATTACATGGAAGGAAAGGCCGGAGGTTAATTCAACCTGGCCGGAAAAGTTCAGCGCCTGCAGGGAAATGCGCTGGTAGGCCCTTTCCCGGTGCACCATGTCCACAAAGCGGAGAAACTGCACCCGCAGCACCTTGCCCGTAGCCGTTGTCCACACAAGGCTGCGGGTCAGGGTGCCGGTGCGCATGTCCAGCTGGCGGGTGAAATCGGCAAATTGCACCCGTCCCAGGTCCAGGGTTTCGCCATCCAGGGTGATGCGGCTCATCAGCCATTCGGCACAGGGGATCATGAAATGGGATTTGTCGATGATGCCCCGATAGGAGCGGGGCAGCTGCTCCATTTCATACACGCCATTGACGTAGGCACCCCGCAGGCTGTCCACGCTGCCGCCCTCGTCAAAGCAGCCGCGAACGCCCATGGTTTCATTGGCCAGGGAAAAAACCGATTCGCTTACCCGGGAATAGGACGGGTCAAAGCCCATTTCGATAATCCGCCACGGATCAACGGAGAAATACACATCTGCTGCTTTTGCCACGGGAACCTCCCACACTTGTCGGTATGAATTAACCCTTGATACCCACGGAAACGGCGTTTTCCGTCAGCTGCTTCTGGAAGATGAAGAAGAGGATGATGGGCGGGATCATGGAGAACACCACCGAGCGCATCATGGCATCGGCATTCACGGTCTGCTCCGTGCTGAAAACGAAAAGGCGAACCATCACCGTTTGCATCTGTGCACCCCGCAGCACCAGGTAGGGCAGCAGGAAGTCCGACCAGGCGGCATTCACCGCGAAAATGGCAATCACCGTGCAAATGGGCTTGGACAGGGGCAGCACAATGCGGAAGAAGGTCTGCAGCTGGCTGGCGCCATCGATATGCGCGGCCTCGATGATGGACTGGGGCAGGGACTCGAAAAACTGAACGAACAAAATGACATACATGGCATTGGCGCCAAAGGAAAGCCACAGGGGCAGGAAGGAATTGCCCAGGTTCAGCTGTTGAATGTTCATGAACAAGGGCACGATGGAGATGGTGGTGGGCAGCAGCAGGGATAGCATCACCAGCTTCTTCACCAGGGCATAGCCCTTGGGCTTCAGGATGCCCAGGCCATAGCCCAGCAGGCCATTGAACACAATGGCGCACACTACGCTGCCCACCACGGAGATCAGCGAATTGAGATAGTTCCGGGCAATGCCCAGCTGGTTCCAGGTGAGGATGAAGGGATCCAGGCTGAAGGACTGGGGCAGCAGGGATGTGCTGGACATAAACTCCTTCAGGTCCTTAAAGCCGGCCAGCATAACCCACACCAGCGGAAAAACCGCCAGCACGGTCATCACCAGGCAGAAGAAAATGATGACCCCATATCCCACCCTGACCGAGGTGGAGTGCATATCGTATTCCCGGATGACGCCTGTGAACTGCGCCTTTTTCATGGGGCATGACCCTCCTCTCAGTCCCAGTCGGACTCCTTGCGGTTGAAGTAGGAATAGATGGCGGTCATCACCAGCAGGATCAGGGTGACCATCACCGCCACAGCCGATGCCTTGCCATAGTTCATGGAGCCGCCGAAGGCATACTGCCACATCAGCTGCATCAGGGACAGGGAGGCATTGTCCGGGCCGCCCTTGGTAAGCACCATGGGCTCGTACATGATCTGGAACACGGAGATGATCTGCAATATCAGCAGCGTGCCCGTCAGTTTTTTGATGGCGGGGAGCATCACATGGAAGATGCGCTTCCACACGCCGGCGCCATCGATGGTGGCAGCCTCGTACAGTTCGGGGCTGATGCCGGCAATGCTGGCCATATAGATCAGCGCCGTCGCGCCTGCACCCTTCCATGTGGCAATGAGGATGATGATGGGAATCACCAGCTCCGAGCGGGTCAGGTAGGTTTGGGCCGGAAGGCCCAGTGCGCCCAGAAGGATGTTCAGCACGCCGGTTTCGCCGCCGGAGAAGAAGGACGACCACAGGATGACCACCGCCAGCCCGGGCAGCATGTTGGGCAGGTAGGCCACCGTGCGGAAGAACCCCTTTCCCCGGCGGGTTTCGCCAATCAGCACCGCCAGTACCATGGGCAGCAGGAAGCCAATCAGCAGCGACCAGAAGGTGTAGGAAAAGGTGTTCATCAGGGCCTGCAGAAAATCGTCCTTTTTCACCACGCTCAGGTAGTTGTCCAGGCCGATGAACTTCACCAGCTCCACATTCCGTGTTTTGTACAGGCTCATACGGACGCTTTCAAACAGGGGCTCCCACACAAAAAACAGCATTAGTGCCAGGCTTGGCAGCATGATCAGCCATGCCTTGGCGTTTTCGGCCCCCTTGGCACGGAGCGCCAGGCGCCTTTTCCCTTCACCCATGCATATCCCTCCCGCCGGCGGTGCTTATGCCTTACTGATAATCGTTATACTCGTCATCCAGGTATTCCTGGAAGGATTCCTCGGCCTTGCGCAGGGCCTTTTCCACATCGGCGCCTTCCTTGGTGATCATCCGCTGCACAACGCTGGTCAGCTCCCTGTACAGCTGCTGGGCAAAGATGGGTTCCTCAGACTTCAGGGTGATGGTACCCTGGCTGATGGAATCGAAGAAATCGCTGTACAGGCGCATATCCACATTGCAGAACTCATCAATGATCACCTGCTTGGCATTGTTGTACCCTTCATCAGACCAGGCGCTGATGGCGGGCAGCACAGGGGCGCCCCTGTCGCGCTTGGCGGCATAGTCGGCCCGCATGCCGGCAACAACATCATCATCCAGGAAGGGCAACTTGCCCAGCACCTTCAGGTAGGCCATCAGGGCCACGGCCTGGTCGCCGGTAATGTCGGGGGAGAACATATAGCAGGTGCCGCCGGCCAGGGCATAGCGGCCCGCATCGCCTGCGGGGAAGGGAACCAGGGCAAAGGATTCCACCGGCAGGCCCTTCTGAGCGGTGGGCTGATCCACGCAATCGTCCGCGGCAAAGTTCATGGCTGCCTCGCCGGTGCCCAGCAGGGAGTGGGCGCCAGCCCAGTCGGTGGTGGTGGCATCGGCATTCAGAATGTTATACTTCCATTGCAAATCCCGAAGGTACTCCATGGCGGCAATGCACTGGGGGGAGGTGAAATTGCACACCCAGCGACCGTCCTCGTCCTGGTATTCCAGGGCATTTTCGCCCACGCAGCCAAAGTTCCAGGCGATGTTGGTGAACAGCCAGCCGCCATAGGTTTCGCTGGCGGGGAACACCAGGCCGGCCTTGCCTGTCTTTTCTTTGATAATCTGGCCATACTCCGCCAGCTCCTGCAGGGTTTTGGGGTACATGGGCAGGCCATCCTCGGTCATCAGGCCGGCCTGGCGGAACAGGTCGATGTTAATGTGCAGGCCCAGTACATAGCCGTCCCGGGGCAGGCCGTAAATGCGCCCGTTTTCATCCGCCAGCATCTCCACATAGGAGGGACTGAACTGCTCCAGCACGCCGAACTGCTCCAGCGCATCGGTCACATCGCCCACCAGCCCTTGGCTGATCAGCAGCTGCGGATCGGTAAAGGGAGGCTGAAAAATGCTGGGCGCGGTGTGGCCCTTGGCCATAGCCACATAGTTGCTCAGGCTGTAGGAATAGTAATCCGGCACCAGGGTCACATTGGGATACTGCTGGGCCATGATGGCCTTGTAGCCCTCAAAGGCTGCCTTTTCCGCATCGGGTGCGGTATCGGCAGGCCAGTTGCCCAGGGTGATGGTGCAAGTCAGGTTTGCATCCACCACACCATCCTCCGCCAGGGCGAAGGGGATGGACATCAGCCCAAGGCACAGGGCCAAAACCAGGGATACCAGCTTCACGAACCGTTTCATGTTCAAACCTCCTTGATTGATGTTCGATTGTACTAGTTTAGCGCTCAACCTTAAGGCTATTATAGCGTATACGGATGGAATCTGTCAACGGTTTTTTCGGAAAAATTGCAGCAGCGGGCCATCGGCAGTACAAAAAAACTGCTGCGCTTACAACACAGCAGCAGGGTGTCGAAAAAGTGGCAAAGCCACTTTTTCGAGGATTTGCGCTCCGTCACTGTCAGGCCTGCAAGCAGGCCTCAGCCCGCCCACAAAGCCCTGATTCCCACCAGAATCA
>CAYMOM010000077.1:0-9215 GCA_964391995.1 uncultured Faecalibacterium sp. | reverse complement strand
CGCCCGCGCGGCAAAGCCCCGCGATACGATGGCAGTCAGAGGGCCTGCGGGCCCTCCGACACCTTCCGGAGGTTTTTGACAGGCTGATTGTGCGGAAAGCCGCACATTTTTTGTGCAGCAATAAGGATAGTATACCTGTTTTCACCAATAACTTCAAGCCTGATCGGCAAAAACCTCTGCCGGCACGCAAAAACCGGAGGCAAACAAGCTGCCTCCGGGGAAATGCCGCCGGGAGTTACTTCTGAAGTTCAGCCAGGTAATCCTTGATGGGCAGGTCGCCGGGCTTGCCGGTCTCGGGCACGGTCATGCCGGCGGTGATGGTTTCGGTGCTGGTGGAATCGATGGGCGCAACAGCCTCGGAGAAGGTGATTTCGTCCAGCCAGATCACGCAGCGGTCAAAGGCGCGGATGTGCAGGGCGTTGGTCATGCCCGGGAACCCGGAGGCTTCCAGGTCAATCACCAGGTCCTGCCATTCGGTGGTAATCACGGGATGGGTGCCATCAGCCAGCACCAGGTCGCTGAAGCGGGCAGCGTAGAACTTGGCATCTTCGGGGTGCCAGTCCATGATCAGCTTGGCCTCCTCGCCGCCAGCCTCGCCCTTGATGCGGATGGTCAGGTATTTGCAGTAGGAGATGCCGTCCATGGCCCACATGTTCACGGCCTCGCCCCAGTTGCCCATCCAGTCGGCAGCATGAGCGTAGTATTCATCCTCGGAGTCATAGTCTTCGGGGTCATACTCCTTGGGCCGGAAGTCGATCTTCATGGCGCCTTCCTCGTTCTTGGCGCGCAGGTTTGCCCAGTTGTCCCACCAGATGTTCATGCCATTGGGGCCCAGCTCGGGCTTGGCATTAGGGTCGCGGTCGTCAAAGTTATCCCACAGGAAGGTTTCACCCTCCGCCAGTGCAGCAGCCGCTGCAAAAACCATCATGGCAGCCAGAAGGAACGCAAAAAACTTTTTCATGGGAACCTCCTTCAAAGTATTTAGTTTGGATAGGTTTAGCGCTCAACCTATCTGTTGATTTGATTATAGCACCCCACCTGCACCCTGTCAAGCGGAAAATTTGCAGGCGGAAACTTTTTTCATTTCACCCTTGCGGAAATGGAATTTATCTGTATAATAGAAATCAGAAGGAAGGTTGAGCGCTAAACCTTCACCATCAAAAAAGGGAGGCCCAAGCAGATGAACAGAAAACGGATAAGCATGCTCCTGGCTCTTGTGCTGGCGGTGCTGATGGCCGCCATGCTGCCCGCAGCGGCAGAGGAAAACCCCACACAGCTCACCCTCTATGAAGGGCCAACAACCATGGCCAGCTCCCAAACAGCCCAGGTTTCGGCCAATGGATACCAGCTGTTTGTTTACGATGTGATGGTGAACCACGAGCACATCTGGAATGCCAACACCCAGCCCGTTCGAACACCCATGACCTATTTTGATTTCGAAGGCACCGTGCAGCTGGACATCTGCATGCCCGGCCTGGAGAAGGCTGTGGAAAGCGCCCAGGTGCTGCCCCGGTCCTGCGGCATTGAGCCGGTGGTGAAGGACGGCAGCGTCAGCAAGGCCCTGCACATCTTTGCCAATCCCCTGGAAACCGACCTGCCGGACTTTAGCGACCCCAATGTGTTCTACATCGGCCCGGGTGAATGGGTGATGGACGCCATTGCCCTGCAGGACAACCAAACCCTGTACCTTTCCGGCGGCGCGGTGCTGCACAGCGTTGTTTCCGTGGCAAATGCGAAAAACGTGCGCATCTGCGGCCGCGGCATCATTGACGGCAGCGATTACGATGCCTGGAACCAGCCCGGCTCCTATGCCCGGGTGCCCATCGACCTGAACCACGCCGAAAACGTGACGGTGGAAGGCATCAGCCTTGTTAACTCCAACTGCTGGAACCTGAACTCCTATTCCTCCGGGAATGTGAAGATCGACAATGTGAAAATCATCTCCGGCCGGCAGAATGGCGATGGCTTCACCTTCCAGTCCTGCACGGATCACCAGGTAACCAACTGCTTTGCCCGCACCTGGGATGACAGCCTGGTGCTGAAAAACTACTCCGGCTCCACCAGGGGCATCACCTTCCGCAATGTGCAGATCTGGACAGACCTGGCCCAGTCCATGGAGATTGGCTACGAAACCGACAAGGGCTGGACGCTGGATCCGGAGATCAGCGATGTGCTGTTTGAGGATATTACCGTGCTGTACAACTTCCACAAGCCCGTCATCAGCATTCATAACAGCGATGACGCCTATGTGCACGACATTGTATACCGCAACATCGTGGTGGAAAACGCCCTGATGCAGGGGGACAACGGCAGCAACAGGGAGCTGATTGAAATGACCCTGCAAAACTCCTCCTGGACCACTGTGAAGGACGAGTTCGGCTCCATTGACAATGTGCTCATCGATGGCCTGACCGTGCTGAACACCGTGGAGGGCCGGGTGCCTGCCTCCCGCCTTTCTGGCCATGATGAGGAGCACCGCATTACCAATGTTACCCTGCGGAATGTGACCATTCTTGGAAAGCCCGTTACCACCCTGAAGGACATGAAGCTCTCCACCGATGACTACTGCGATGGCATCACCGTTGAGTAAAGGAGATAATCCCATGAAAAAGATCCTGTCAGCCGCCCTGGCGCTGCTCCTGCTGGCGCTGCCCTGCATGGCCCTTGGCCAGGATGCAGGCATACCCACCCGGGTTACCATTGTTCCCGCCCCCATGCAGACCCAGGCAGAGCGTCCCGCCTGCTTCCCGGATCCCTCCGCGGATTACATCCCCCTGCCTGCCGCGGAAAACCTGGCCCAGGGCAAGAGCATCCTTTCCGGCGCCCATACGGATGTGTATGTCAACACCAACGTGAATGACGGCAAAACCGACACCTATTGGGAAAGCAAGGGTTTCCCGGCGGAAATGATCATCGAGCTGGGGGAAACCCACACCATCGCCACGGTGGCGGTGTGCCTGAACCCCTCCAGCACCTGGGAGGCCCGCATCCAGGAGATAGCCGTATGGGTCAGCCAGGACGGCGAAACCTTCACCCAGGCTGCCGCTGCGGAGAAATACCAGTTCGACCCGGCCACCGGCAACCGCATCCGCATTGACTTCACCCCCGTGGAAGCTGCCTGCGTAAAGGTAATCTTCACCATGAACTCCTCCTCCCGCACCGGCGGCGCCCAGGCGGCGGAAATCTGCGTTTACGGAGAGGAAGCTGCCCAGTGACATACCAAGGTATTATTTTCGACCTGGACGGGGTCATCTGCTCCACGGATGAATATCACTTTCAGGCCTGGAAGGCGCTGGCAGACCGGCTGGGCATTCCCTTTGACCGGGACATCAACAGCCGCCTTCGGGGCGTAAGCCGCATGGAAAGCCTGGACATCATCCTGGAAAAATCGGCAAAGCACTATTCCGAAACCGAAAAGGCTGCCCTGGCCGGGGAGAAGAACAGCCTTTACCGCCAGCTTTTGCACCATATGTCCCCGGCTGACCTGACGGAGGATGTCCGCCGCACCCTGCAAGGCCTGCGGGCTGCCGGCCTGCAGCTGGGCATCGGTTCCTCCAGCAAAAACACGCCTTTCATCCTGGAACGCATTGGCCTGGCTGGCTTCTTCGATGCGGTGGCGGACGGTAACTGCATCACCCACTCCAAACCCCACCCGGAGGTGTTCCTCACCGCTGCTGGCATGCTGGGCCTTGCGCCTGCCGCCTGCCTGGTGGTGGAGGACGCCCGCGCCGGGGTGGAGGCAGCCATCCGCGGCGGCTTTGCCTGCGCCGCCATTGGCGATGCCTCCGCCGACCCCCGTGCCGCCCATCACCTGACCGTTCTGTCAGACCTGCTGGGCCTGTTGACCCACGAAAACAGATAATCCCTCGGGCCATGCTGCACACCTGCCGCATGGCCTTTTCTGCGCCCTATTCATCCAGCGCCTGGCGCAAAAGTTCCACTGCGTGCTTCTCCACCCGGGAAATGTAGCTCCGGGACAGGCCCAGCAGGGTGGCAATTTCGTGCTGGGGATGGGTTTTCCCATCCGCCAGGCCATAGCGCAGCTCCAGCACCAGGCGCTCCCGCCGGGGCAGGCGGGAAAGCACCCGGTGCACCTTTTCCAGGGTAACCCGGCGGATGACGGTTTCCTCCAGCTCATCCTGCTCGGTGCCCAGAATATCCATGAAGGTAATGTCATTCCCTTCGCCGTCCGTGCCGATGGGGTCGGACAGGGACACATCTCCCTGGCGCTTCCGGGAGGCACGGAGGGTCATGCGGATTTCATTTTCAATGCACCTGGCGGCATAGGTGCCCAGGGCGGTGCCGGCGGCAGGCCTGTAGCTGTTCACCGCCTTGATCAGCCCAATGACCCCGATGGAAATCAGGTCGTCCTGGCCATAGCCGGGCACCTGGTATTTCCGGGCAATGTGGCTCACCAGGCGCAGGTTGTGGGTGATCAGCTCCTCCCGGGCGGCGGGGTCGCCGGCGGTCATCCGGGCCACCAGGGTTTCTTCCCGGGCGCGGGTCAGGGCCGGGGGAAATTCCGATTTGCCCGTCACATACCCCAGGAAAAACAGGCACTCCTGCATCAAGAGCATCAAAAGCGGCATGAGCATCCCTCCTTGGAGAGATGGTATGCCTGGGCATGAATGAATTTACCATAAAATGTTGACAGGGTTGCTGCTGTTTGGTATCATGACGCTAAAACAATGAAGGAGGCACTGCGATGTATCAATGGAATGAGCAGGCTGAAGCTCTTTTGCAGGAGCGTTTCGGCAAGGATAGCATCATGGCGTTGGCTACCGTAGCCGATGGGAAACCCTGGGTGCGCAATGTGGATGCTTACTATGAGGACGGAGCGTTTTACGTTATCACCTACGCCCTGTCCAACAAAATGCAGCAGATTGCCAGGGAGCCTGCGGTAGCCTTGGCCGGGGAATGGTTTACTGCCCGGGGTATCGGCGAAAACCTGGGCTCTGCGGGCAAAGCGGAAAACCTTCCTCTGACAGAAAAGCTCCGCCGGGCCTTTGCAGGCTGGATTGACAATGGGCACACCAACCTTGATGATGAAAACACCTGTATCCTGCGCATTCGCATCACCAGCGGTGTTCTGATGGCCCACGGCAAGCAGTATATCCTTTAAGCATCGTATTCGCCGATGGCAGACTGACCATTGGTTTCAGCAATTCACAGTCAAAAGCGCCCCCCTGATTCCCATCAGAATCAGGGGGGTGTGGGCAGGCTCGATTCGGAAAAAATTGCTTCAGTCCCCGATCACCAGGTTTTCAACATGCAGGGTCAGGCCGTTGCCGGCAGCGGTGGCAGTTTCGCCGCTGACTGCAACGGTGATGGCAGTCAGGCCGCTTTCCAGGCTGGGGGAGGTGGTGTAGCCGTCATCGTGGTACAGGTCATAGGCGGCGTCCGTGTCCAGCCAGCCCAACAGGGTCAGGTCGGTTTCGTCAATGCCCTCCACATACTCGGCAGGCTTGGCCAGGGGAACCACCTGACCCCGGCGGATGAACAGGGGCATTTCGTTCATGCCCAGCTCCAGCCAGTAGTGACCGGCCTCCATGGGGGTCAGGTCGTAATCCGTGGCGGAGCGGAAGCGCACCATCAGCATATCCTCGGGCAGGTACACATGGCGGCCCAGGGCGTTTTGCTCGTACACGGGGGCAATCATGCACGCCTGGCCCAGCATCAGCTGATCCTCCACCCGGCGGGCGGTTTCGTCCTGGGGATAGTCAAACGCCAGGGGACGGAAGTACATGCCATCGGTCAGTGCGGCCTTCATAAACTCGCTGTACAGGTAGGGCAGCAGGGCATAGCGGACGGTGAGGGTGTCCCGCAGGGTTTCCCAGTTGGCAAAGCGGTAGGCCTCCTGGTTCCGGGTGCCCCGGGCGGCATGGTTGCGCATCAGGGGAGTGAAGACCCCCAGCTGCAGCCAGCGCAGCAGCAGATCCTCCGTGGTATTGCAGCCAAAGCCGCCCAGGTCGGCACCGTTGAAAAGGAAGCCGGCCATGTTCAGCCCAGGGAGCATTTGCAGATTCAGCTTCAGGTGGCTCCACCAGGATTGGTTGTCGCCCTGCCACACGCCGCCGTAGCGGTGGGCGCCAGTGAAGCTGGCCCGGCTGAACAGCAAATAGCGCTTGCTGGCGTTGTACCGGCGGAAGCCTTCCCCGGCGGCCCGGGTCATGTAGGCGCCGTACAGGTTGTGAATTTTGTCGTGGCGGATGGTTTTGCCCTCCGCCTGGTGGTAGAAGCGGCGGTAGTCCTCCGGGTTGTTGGCGGTGCGGTTGAAGGCATCCCGCAGGGTGAAAACGGTGTTGATGTCCAGGTTCTCATGGCGCAGGCTGTCCACCGTATCGAAGGCCTCCTGCATGCTCTCCGGGGAGTAGAACAGCGCAGGCTCGTTCATGTCGTTCCAGAAGCCTTCCACGCCGGCATCCATCAGCCGGGCATACAGGCCCCCGAACCACTGGCGCACATCCTCCCGCAGGAAATCCGGGAAATAGCTGCGCCCGGGCCACACCGCGCCCACAAAGGGCGTGCCGTTAGCCTTCTTGACGAAGTAGCCTTTTTCCAGGCCCTCTTCGCACACGTCGTAACCGTCCTTCTGCTTCACACCGGCATCGATAATGGGAATCATGTGGGCGTGGTTCTGGGCCATTTCCCGGTTGAAGGCCTTCATGTCCGGGAACTTCTTCTTGTCCCAGGTAAAGTCCATGTAATCGTCCATATAGTCGATGTCCATGCACACGCCGTCCAGGGGGATGTGGCGGTCACGGTGCTCCTTCACCACGGTGCGCAGGTCGTCCTCGCATTCGTATCCCCAGCGGGACTGGATGTAGCCAAAGGCCCACTTGGGCGGCAGATAGCTGGGGCCGATCAGCCCGCGATAGGCCCGGCAGATGTCCGTCAGGCTGTTCTCTTCAATAATATACACGCTCAGGTCGCCGTTTTCGGAGGTGATCACGGCGGTGTCACCCCTTGTGTATCCCAGGTCGAAGGTCACGGCGCCGGGGTCGTCAAAATAGACGCCGAAGCATTTTTCCCTGCCGCTGAACAAAAGCAGGTTGTGGGAGCCATAGATGCTGCTCTTGTTTTCGGTATGGTCGCAGTCATCGGAATTCCAGGCACGGAACAGGTACCCGCGCTTGTTCATGCCCCGCAGGCTTTCGCCCAGGCCGAAGATGATGTCGTCCTCCGCCAGTGAAATGGTGAAGGTCACCCGGCCTTCCGCTGCATCGGTGGTGAAGTAGGGCACAGGGGCGCTTTCCGCAGGAAGGCTGCGGACAACGGCGCCGGTATCCATGGGCGAACCGAAATCGTATCGACGGATCATGAGATTCCCTGCCTTTTTGTTTATTTATTGCTGGGTGTTGCTGATAGCATTCGCCAAAGGAGCGGTTTTTCCTCTCGGAAACGTTTTCAATATCAAAGAAAATTTGGGGCGGTTGTTTGCCGCCCCATGGGTTTATGCCTGGCTTACCTCGTTGACCACATTGTTGGCCCAGAAGTCCGAGCGGAGCATCAGTGCGCCGATGACGACCTTGATAATGTCAATAAACTGGATGCAGAAGTACACCTGCACAATGGGCATGGCGGTGAAGGTGCACAGCACATAGGCCAGGGCCACAGGCACCAGCCAGGTGTACACGCAATCGAACAGGAAGGTGATCACCGTTTTGCCGCCGGAGCGGATGGTGAAATACACCACATGCACAAAGGAGTGCAGCGGCAGGGACAGGCCTGCCACCACCAGCAGCTGCCTGGTGGTTTCCCGCACGGCGTCCTCCACGTTGTACATTTGGGGAATCAGCCCGGAGCATGCAACCAGCAGTGCACCCATCAAAAAGTGCATGACCACGGTGAGGAACACCAGCTTCCTGTCGATATCCCGGGCGCCGGCCTTGTCGCCCACGCCCAGCTTCTGGCCCACCATAATGGCTACAGCGCTGCCCATGGCCATCATTACCACGCTGAACAGGTTCCAGGCGGTGCTGGTGATGTTGATGGCTGCCACCGCCGCCAGGCCGCGGCTGGAGTAGCTCTGGTTGATGAAGGTCATGCCCAGGGACCAGAGCACCTCGTTGAGCATCAGGGGCGAGCCGGTGATGATGATTTTCTTCAGCAGGCTGCCAGACACATGCGGGCTGGCATAGGCGCCCTGCAGGAAGTGATACTTATCCTGATGGCGATGAGCGTGGATGAGGATATAGACCATTTCCACATAGCGGGAGATCACCGTGGCAATGGCGGCGCCGGTCACACCCAGCCGGGGGAAGCCGAAATGACCGAAGATCAGCACATAGTTCAGCACCAGGTTCACCAGAATGGCCATCACGCTGGCAACCATGGGGGCCACGGTTTCGCCGGTTTCCCGCAGGGAGCTGACGTAGGACTGCACCACCATAAAGGGGAACAGGCCCCACAGCATCACGCGGAGATAGCTCATGCCCTCCTGCAGGGCCAGGGCCGTGGAACCCACATCGCTCTCCCCCTGAAGGAACAGGCTGACAAAGGTTTCCCCGCAGGCAAGCAGCAGGCCGATGCAAAGGATGGTCAGCACCACGCCCAGCATGACCTTGAAGCGGAAAGTTTGCCGCATGCCTTTCATGTCACCCTTGCCGAAAAACTGGGCGCCAAAGATGGATGCGCCGCTGAGCCCGCCAAACAGGGACAGGTTGAACACCATCAAAATCTGGTTCACCACCGCCACGGCGCTGATGGCCTCGGTGCTCAGGCCGCCCACCATCACATTGTCCAGCAGGCTGACAAAGCTGGTGATGGCCTGCTGCACCACCAGGGGCAGCGCCAGGGTCAGCACAGAGCGATAAAACTGCTTATCGCCAATCCATTTCCGCATTCGTGTTTCCTCCTCCAATTGCATAACACCACCATTGTACATGGAAAGGCCGCAAAGTCAAGGGGTGAAACGCGAAAAGGCAGCGCGCCGGATTCTTGCCCGTGCGCCATCCCTTCCAGGGCGGCAGCAGCGCAGGCCTGCCACAGCCGATAAAAAAACCGCCCGGGCGCATGGCTCGGGCGGGGGAGAATGTTCTGTTATCCCAGGGTCACCTGCACCTGGTGGGTCTTGCCATCGGCAAAGACGGGGAGCACATTGCCCTCAATGGCCTTGCCATCTACCGTTACGGCCTTCACGCCGCGGCACACATGAGCGGCATTGTCGATGGTGATGTCGTAGGTGGCGCCACGGAAGCGGCGGCTGACCTTGT
>CAYMOM010000076.1:0-9257 GCA_964391995.1 uncultured Faecalibacterium sp. | reverse complement strand
TCAGCGGCTCCCTTTGCCGTGCTGCGAAGGAGGTACTCCTCTCCGTCACAGGTTTTGTTTGAAATTACCGTAAGCATACACCATGGAAAAACGATTGTCAAGGGAAAAGCCTATGTTTTTTGGTTGTTTTTCTGCCGGAGGAGAGGGAAGGGAATATGTGCTGTTTTTCTTGCAGTCCGCGGGGAAATGCGCTATAATAGAAACTGGTTTGATATGTATTGATATGGAGGAGATACCATGCCCCTGAAGCCGATATACGATAAGGCGCCCCTGGTGGCCCTGAAGGAAATCCCCCTGCGCCCGGGCCAGGTGCGGGTGAACCATGCCAAGGCGGAGCAGCTCTACGCCATGGCCAGTGCCTGCCTGGAGCAGCCTGCCATGTGGGAGGGAGCCTTCCGCCTGGCTTGCGTGCTGAAGGCGAAACCCATGGAGGAGCCTGTGGCAAAGAAGATTTTGCAGGCCATGGAGGGTCAGCCCGGGCAGGCGGCGGAAGCTGTTGCCGTCATGCGGGCTGCGCTGGCTGTTTATGAATACGATGCCAAGCGTGCCTTGCTGGTAAAACTGGCGGCCTGGTGCGGCTGCCTGGCGGAAAACTGGGAGCAGGTGATGGCCTGCGATGCCGTGCGCACCCATTCGGCTGACCTGATGGAAGTTCTGCTGGCCCTGTACCGGGTGACGGGCAAGAAGGCCGTGCTGTCCCTGTGCGAAAGGCTGCGCCAGCAGGCCATGGACTGGAGCGGCATGCTGCACACCTTTGCGGTGCAGCGGCCCATGAACCGGGTGACCGCCTGGAAGGATATGTCCGCCGGCCTGGAGGCCGAAAACGGCAGCGAGGCGGGCTTCTACACCCGGCAGTATTTGACCTGCCACGGGGAATCCCTGGCGGACGGCGTGCGCAGCGCCAGGCAGAACGGCCTGTTCAGCGGCAACGGACAGGAGCTTTCCGCACCTAAGGCAGGCTGGGAGAAGATCAGCCGGTACCACGGTGCCGTGTGCGGCGGCATGACGGCGGATGAAACCATCGGCGGGCGCTCGCCCTCCTGCGGTGTGGATGCTGCCAGCCTGGGCGCCTGGGCCGAGGCACTTTCTGCCTGCGACAGCCAGGAAACCTGGGCCTGCGAGGCCCTGGAAACCCTGCTGGAAAACGGCCTGCCTGCAGCGCTGAACGGGGAAAAACTGATTCCCTTCCAGCGGGTGAACGGCCTGGCGGAAAACTGCGGCGTGAAGGACTGCTATCATGTGCACGAGGGGAATGAGCAGGTGCTCCGTGGCCTCAATCGCCTGTGCCGCGGGTATGCCGGCGCCATCAGCAGCGCTGTAACCGTTGGCGAAGGCGGCTTTAGCATCAACCAATATATCGATGGCCGCTACGCCGTGCCCATGGCGGAGGGTGTGTGGGCGGTGACAATCACCGCCGGCAAGGTGAGCATCAGCACCAGGAAGCCTGGCAAGGCTGCTGTGCGCCTGCGGATTCCCGCCTGGACGGAGAATGCCTGCATTGCCGTGAACGACGAGGGCGGCTATGAGGGCAAGCCCGGCACCTGGCTGACCCTGGAGCGGGACTGGCAGGACGGGGATGTTATCACACTGGATTTCCCCAAGCGCGTTATGGTCAGCGCCGGTCACCACCAGTCTGCCTGCGTGCGCTATGGCGCAAAGGTGATGGCCTATGTGCCGGAAAACGATGCATGGAATGTGGCCCTGTGCGGCACACCTGTGCTGGAGGACGGCAAGGTGATTGCCACCCTGAAACGGGTGCCGGAATGGCGCAAGCGCGGCTCTGTGCCCGCTGATTTGCCCGTGCTGCCCGAGACGGAGGGTGAGGCCTTCCGGGCCGTCCTGGCGCCTTATGACCAGGCACCCTGCCGGATTGCCCTGTTCCCCCGGGGTGACATGGCATGACCAGCATTCGCCTTGCGCCCCTGGCTGGGGTGACGGACTGGCCCTTCCGCCTTTTGTGCTTTGAACAAGGCTGCGATTGCGCTTACACCGAAATGGTCAGTGCCATGGGATACCTGTGCGCGCCGAAAAACCAGCCTGCCACGGTTGCGCTGCTGGAGCGCCACCCCCAGGAGCCGAAGCTGATTCTGCAGCTTTTCGGCAAGGAGCCGGAGCTGATGGCCCGGGCAGCGGAGGAACTTTCCGCCACAGGCCGGTACGAGGGCATCGACATCAACATGGGCTGCCCGGCCCATAAGGTGGCCTGCTCCGGCGAGGGAAGCGGCCTGCTGCGCACGCCGGATGTGGCGCGGTGCATCATGGAGCAGGTGGTGAAAAGCGCCCATGTGCCTGTTTCCGTCAAGTTCCGCTTGGGCTGGGACGAAAGCTGCATCAATGTGGTGGACATGGCCCGCATGGCCCAGGATGCAGGCATCAGCGAGATTGCCGTCCACGGCCGCACGCGGCAGCAGCAGTATGCCGGTCAGGCAGACTGGACGTGGATTGCCCGGGTGAAGGAAAGCATCAGCATACCCGTTCTGGGGAATGGGGACATTTTCACCCCGGAGGACGGCCTGCGCCGCTTGAAAGAAACCGGCGTGGACGGGCTGATGATCGGCCGGGGAGCCATGGGCAACCCGTGGCTGTTCAGCCGGCTGAAGGCTGCGCTGGCTGGCGAAAGCTGCGCTGCGCCCACCGTGCATGACCGGATCGACATGGCGCTGCGCCACTATGATATGCTGCTGGCGTGGAAGTGCCGGCGGGTAGCCGTTAACGAAATGCGCAAGCATATCGGCTGGTACCTGCACGGGATGCGGGGCGCGGCCCAGATGCGGGCGAAGATCAACCTGATGGATGACCCGGAGCAGGTGAAGGATACCCTGCGGGTGTTCGAAAAGACCTGTCAGGAAGAATGATGGGAAGAAATGCACCCGCTGCTTCGTTGTATGCTGGTAAAGGAAGTGTTTTTCGATGCGAAAGGCCCTTTGCCTGGCCTTGGTTTTCTGCCTGTGCCTGTGCACGGCCATGGCAGAGCCGCAGCTGATTCCCCAGCTGTCCCTGTGGGACGGGGCGGGGGATGTGGAGGCGGTGATTTCCGCCAATGTGCGCACCCATATGCCCTTTGATGATGAGCGCTGCGCCCAGCTGAACGGGCTGCTGAAGCACCTATCCCTGCGCTTGCAGGCCGGCGGCCCGGTAAGCCGGGTGGCGGTGCTGGTGGATGGTCAGGAGGCCGTTTGGCTGGCCCGGCGAAC
Organism: uncultured Faecalibacterium sp.; assembly: GCA_964391995.1. Lineage (GTDB taxonomy): Bacteria > Bacillota > Clostridia > Christensenellales > Aristaeellaceae > UBA11524. The sequence goes on along the minus strand of CAYMOM010000076.1, from coordinate 6,063 downwards.
CACGGAGGAAGGCCCGCAAATCCAGACCTCCTGGGCGGAGGGTACCTTTGCCTGCGCTATGGATACCCTGCTGGGCGGCGGCGAGAGCATCAGCCTGGCAAACCCGCGGGAAACCTGGCTGGAGGACGGCATCACCCTGCTGGAAGACCTGGGAAAGACGCTGGAGAGCTACAAGAAGGAATCCAGCGTGAAGGCCAGCATCAAGAATATGGGCGTGGCCCGGACCAAGGCGGTCTACACCGTCCCCAAGGCCGAAACCGAGGTATTTGCCAGGGCCATGCAGGCCTGCGGCGTGGCGGGAATGATCTTTTCCGGCCAGCAGAAGCTGACCCTGTGGCGCGACCAGGAAGGCAACCTGCTCCGGGTGGAATACACCGGCCAGTGTGGACGGGATGCGGACAGCCTGCGGAAAGTGAACCTCGCCTGGCGCATGTGCCGGGAGGATAGCTGCACAAGGGATGAAATCACCCTGAAAACCCCTGCCGTAAAGGGCGGCGATTACAACACCCTGACCTGCTCCCGCCATGTGGAGCGCAAGGAGGACGGCAAGGCCTGCTATACGCTGACGTATGACTATGCCATGAAGTCCGCAGGCGCGAAATCCGCCTGGGCGGGGAAAATCAGCCTGGAAAGCGCCGATGACGGACAGGCAACCCGGCTGACAGGCAGCGTGGAGCTTTCCACCACACCGGCAGGCGCGGATACGAAAACCACCCTGGTGCTGCTGCCGCAGCTGGCCTTCACCGGGGAAGCGGGCTTGCCAGCTGTGTCAGGCCTGGTGACGGTGCAGCAGAAGCGCGGAAAGAACATCATTGAGGATGGGGACATCACCATGGAGATTACCGCCGGCATGCCCCTTTTGTGGGTGGAGGAACCGGCGGCTGCCCTGACGGAGGAGGCCCGGAGCAGCCTGGCATCCGGCATGGCATCGGCCCTGGTGCGGCGCCTGGTGCTGCTGCCCGGGGAGGATACCCTGTTCCTTTCCGCTGACCTGCCGGAAGAAACCTGGCAACAGATCGTCGATGGGGCGCAAGCTGCGCTGATAAAGGAGGAAACGCCATGAAGAAACTGATTTGCCTGCTGCTGTCCATGGCCCTGGTGCTGGCCTGCACCCCGGCCATGGCAAAGGTGGAATACACCCTGCTGGAAAAGTGGCAGCGCCAGGTGGACTTTGGCAATGGCATCAAGGGCACCCTGAAGCTGAACATGTCCGGTCAGGCGGATTGGGCTGCGCTGCTGGCTCCGCTGAACGGCGTGCCCATCGAACTGCGCGCCATTCACGATGGCAGCAGCTTTCAGTACCGGGCCTATGTGGAGAAGGGCGAGGAACTGCTGGGCCTGACCCAGCTGTATGGGGACGGGCAGGCGGTGTATCTGAAAAGCGACCTGCTGCCGGATGTGCTGCTGACCCTGCCCACCGGCGGCGACGTACTGAACACCCTGGCCGGCGTGACCGAAAAGGAGAATCCCTCCCTGTATTCGGCTATGCTGAGCCTGCTCAACGTGCCCCAGACCAGCTGGGAAAGCAAGTGGGTGCCGGCCCTGGCGCCTTACGAAACGGCTGTTGAGCTGTGGCTGGAAGGCTATGCCAGCTCCCCCAGCGTGCTCCGGAGCGAGGACGGCAGCGCCACTGTGCTGGTGCGCTATGACCTGCCTGCCGATGCCCTGAAGGCGGAAATGAAGGCCCTTTGGGCCAATGTGCTGCAGGATGCCACCCTGCTGCCGCTGCTGCAGGGAGAAACAAACCAGGCCCAGCAGCAGGCTTATCTGGACAGCAACTGGCTGTACTATTACGAGCAGATCATTGATGCGCTGCCCCTGGAGGGAAGCGTGATTCTGGAACGGGAAATGACCGCCAAGGGTGATGCCCTGCGCACAGACATGACCTTCCCCCTGGCATGGAACGGATGGAACAGCCTGACCATCCATCAGGCCGGCAAGGTGACCAGCATTGACCTGCAGGGTGCAGGCAAGCAGCTGGCCTTTGAAACCACCCAAACCGCCGGCAGCGAAGACTTTGCGGCCTATGAGGGCAAGCTGCGCTATGAGCCGGATGACAAGGAGCAAAAAGCAATTGCCCTGGCCTTTACCCTGGCAGAAACCAAGGCCAGCAGCGTGGACGAGGACACCCGCAGCCACGACAGAACCACCTGGGCAGTGACCATCAAGCCGGATGAGGAGCATAACGGCGAAGGCTGGCAGGAGATTCAGCCGGCAGAAGTGACACTGCAGCTGCACATGCACAGCAAAAGCCAGCAGTCCAATCCGGTAACGGTGGATGTGGATGCCAGCGTCAAACTGGCGGATGCAGCGCTGGATATCAGCCTGCACCTGATTACCCGCAGCAAATGGGTCATGGACACCCTGCCCACCGATGGCGCAGCGGATGTCACCGCCCTTTCCCAGGAGGAATTGGCGCAAATGCTGACCGACCTGGGCCTGAACGGCCTGACCATGATCCAGCGGATGAACCAGGAATCCGCCGCCGAAGTCACCGAGGCACCCACCGAAGCACCCACCGAGGTACCTGCTAAACCTTCAGCTGAGCCTGCCGAAGAGAACACGGAGGAACCTGCATGATGAAAAAGCTGCTGTGCCTTGCTGCAGCCCTGGTAATGCTGTGCGGCAGTGCCCTGGGCGAGGCCTTTCAGGGGCAGGTAACCTTCTCTGTCGATGCGGTACAGCTGGCGGAACTGCTGGAGCAGATCAGCCCCGAAAGCAAAGGATCCATGCTGGCCCAGGGGCTGGCAAAGCTGCTGGAAAAGCTGAGCCTGGGGTTCTTCCTCCAGGAGGACGCCGGGCAGGGCGGATTCTACCTTTCAGGCGAGCCGCTGAGTGAGCTTGCGGTGGTTCGGGCTGACCAGGGAGAAATGCGCCTGCTTTTCAGCTTCCTGCCCGACCACTATTTCGCCTTTCATACGGACAGTGCCGCTGCGGGCCAGCATGCTGACCTGAAAATGGTGGCGGCGGAGCTTTTCGCCGCGGCAAAAACCTGGTGGGACAGCCTGCCTGTCAGGAAGGAAACCGGCAGCTTTATGGGCGATGCTTACGCTGGCGGCAGCCTTTGCGTGACCCGCAGCTTTGATGATGCCCAGGTGGCCGGCGCTGTGGAAAGCCTGCTGGATACCCTCCAGCACGTTTTCACGGAGAATGAGCACCTGGTGGCTTACCTGCCTGCGGATGAAATGTGGCAGTCCATCCGGGAAAGCAGTCAATCCATTGCCGATGCCAACCGCTACAGCTATACCGTGAAGGAGATTTACAGCAATGGCGGCACCCTGGGCGGCCTGTCCCTGACGGTTATGGAGGGTGATACCCAGGTATCAACGGCCTCCCTGGGCCTGACAGACGGCGCGTGGAAGCTGGTGCTGGGCTGGGGACTGAACGAGAAAAACTACTACCTTTGCGTTGAGTTTCTCTATGACCAGACCAACAAGGCCTGGACGATACTGATGTATCAGGATCCCCAGCGGCTGGGATTCCGCACGGTGGAGGCCCTGAACGACCATCTGCTGTGGCTGACCGGCGGCGCTGCTGCCGGCAAGGAGGACGGCACAGGCTGGCGGCTGGACATGCAGGTCATTGACCTGCAGGCAAAGGCGCTGGACGATTTCACCATCACAGCGGAAGCCACCGTGATGGACAAATATCAGGTGAATGCCGGCCTTTACCTGCCCGATGATGAGGGCGTACCCGGCGAACAGCCTGTGCTGGGCATGGCCTTCACCCCGTCGGATGCGCCGCAGCGCACATGGGCGGTGGATGACATGCAGCGTGTGGAGGTGGACGCTTCCGGCCAGCTGAACGAGGAGATGGAGGAAATCATTACCGAAGCCGCCCAGCAGGGTGCAGCCGAGCTGGCGGTGAAGCTGTTCAAGGCGCTGCCGGCAGAGCTTTTGACCTTCTTTATGCAAAGCGAATAACAGAAAAGCGGCTCTCTTCCATGGCGGAGGAGAGCCGCTTCAGCCTACCCACAAACCCTATTGAAGATTATGGCCGAGAAAAGAGCGTCTACAGAAGACTCTCAGAATGATTCTGAGAATAACTTTTGAAGAAACATACCTCCTGTACAGCCATGCGTCGTTCTCATGCCGCCGTACAAACTGCGTTTTCTTCCATCTTTTCTATTGGGTACTTTGTGGACGGTCTGAAGCGGCTCTCTTCCATGGCGGAGGAGAGCCGCTTGCTTATCTGTAGATGAGGAATTCGCATTCAAGCCGCCCGTTGTACAGGCGGCGGGTTTTGTCGGCACGCTTGCCATAGGCCCGCTGGAAGGCCGGGTCGGAAGAAATGGCGCACAGGCACCAGCCCGGGTGGCGCTCCTTCAAAAGGCGCATATCCCGGTAGAGCTTCTCGCAGGTTTTCCTGTCGGAAAGGCGCTCGCCGTAGGGCGGATTGCACAGGAAAACGCCGTTCTCCTCCGGCAATTGCAGGGTGCGCAGGTCCTGGCAGCTCAGGCCGATTTTCCCCTCCAGGCCGGCTTGGCGCACATGGCGGGAAGCCAGTTCCAGGGCAGCGGGATCAATGTCCGAGCCGGTGATGCGCTGCACCCTGACCATTTCGCATTCGCCCCACACCTGCTGGCGGATAGCAGCAGCTTCCTCAGGGGAGAAAAAGGTGAAATGCTCGCAGGCAAAGGTTCGCTTCATGCCCGGCGCCCGGTGGGCCTGGCGGAAGGCAGCTTCGATCAGCAGGGTGCCGGTGCCGCAGCACGGATCATGGAGCGGCATGCCGGGCCGCCAGGGGGAAAGCTCTACCAGGGCGGCAGCCAGGGTTTCCCGCAGGGGCGCCTCGCCGTTCCAGGTGCGGTAGCCGCGGCGGTTCAGCGCTTCGCCGGAGGTGTCGATGGTGATGCGGGCCAGGTTGTCGTGGAGGGCCACGTCAATGGGGTACACCGGGCCCGTTTCGGGAAAGCGCTCCTGCCGGGTGTGCAGGCGCAGACGCTCGATGATGGCCTTCTTGGCGATGGCCTGGCAGTCCCGCACGCTCATCAGCTGGCTGCGGGCGCACTTACCGGAAACATTGATTTTCGCATCCGCCGGCATCAGCTCTTCCCAGGGGATGGACTTCACCAGCTGGAAAAGTTCCTCAAAGCTGCGGCAGTCCTTTTCTGCCAGCACCAGCAGCACCCTGTCGGCACAGCGCAGGCGAAGATTGCACAGAAATGCATCAGCCATGCTGCCTGTAAAGCGGGCACCGCCCGGCTGCGGCTGCACCTGCTTCATGCCCAGGCGCTTCAGCTCGGCACCAACGATGCCTTCCAGCCCAAAGGCTGCTGTGGCAAAAAACGTCATCTGCGAGTAATTCAAAAACAGTCACTCCTTTGCTTTTCCATGATAAAGGATGGTGCATGGAATGTAAAGTTTTTTTTCTTCAAAGTCGGAAAATAGCTAAAATTGCTATTCCATTTTTCCTGGGTCTATGTTAAGATGAATTTGTTTAGCGTCAGCTGACAAGGAGAGGAGAGAACTCAGGTGGACTCAATCCTGAACTTCTGGGGCCAAATGACGGCCAATCCGCTTTTGTTCATGGCTGTAACACTCACCCTGGGCGTCATTCTGGTCAATGGCTGGACGGATGCGCCCAATGCCATTGCCACCTGTGTGGTGACCCGCTGCATGTCCCCCAGGGCGGCGATTATGATGGCGGCGGTTTTCAACTTCCTGGGTGTGCTGGTGATGACCCTGGTCAACGCCACCGTGGCTGAGACCATCACCCGCATGGTGGACTTTGGTAACGACCCAAACGAAGCCATTATTTCCCTCAGCGCGGCGCTGTTTGCCATTGTGCTCTGGGCCACGCTGGCCTGGGTGTTTGGCATTCCCACCAGCGAAAGCCATGCGCTGATTGCCGGGCTGACCGGTAGCGCCATTGCCCTTCACGGCAGCTTCAGCGGCGTGAACGGCGGCGAGTGGGTGAAGGTGGTTTACGGCATTTTCATCTCCGTTGTGCTAGGTTTTGGCCTGGGATGGCTGGTGTGCAAGCTGGTAACCAAGCTGTTCTATCATGCGGACAGGCCGAAAACGGAGCCTTTCTTCCGGGGCGCGCAGATTGCCGGCGCGG
>CAYMOM010000075.1:0-9578 GCA_964391995.1 uncultured Faecalibacterium sp. | reverse complement strand
ACCCGGACAAACTGGAAGGTGGTGCCGGGCTCACAGTCGCGGATGAAAGGCTCCGCCATGCCCTGGCAGCGGGTCAGGGTGTTGGGGTCAATCTTCTTCAGGAAGTCGTAATCCTTGCGGGTCAGGGCATCGGTTTCCTCGGCGGCGTCCTCCTCCAGCAGGGCGGTTTCCTCGGCAGGCTCCTCCTCTTCGGCGGATTCGGCAGGCAGCAGGGGTTCGTACAGGCGGGCCTCGAAAGGCACGGCGTCGGCGGCGTTGACCCAGTGCAGCACCTTGCCCTTGATCTTCCTGCCAGAGCCTTCGCACCCGGCGAAGGAATCAAAGTCTACCGTGCAGTGGATTTCGGCAATGCTGCCGTCCTCGTTCTTCGTGCAGCCTTCGCACTTGACGATGCAGGCACCCTTCAGCCGTACCTCAAAGCCGGGGTACATCCGCTGGAACTTGCCCACGGGAACCTCCATGAAGTCCTCGGCATCGATGTAGATTTCCTTGCCCAGGTTCACCGTGTGGGTGCCCATTTCGGGCTTCTTGGGGTGGTTTTCCACCTCAATGGCCCGGGTTTCGCCTTCGGGCCAGTTGGTCAGCACCACCTTGACGGGGTGCAGCACGGCGGAGGCGCGCATGGCCTTGTCGTCCAGATCCTGGCGGACGCAGGCCTCCAGCACCTGGGTGTCCACCACGGAGTCCGCCTTGCTCAGGCCGATGCGGCTGATGAAGTCCCGCACGGCGGCGGCGGTGTAGCCGCGGCGGCGCAGGGCGCACAGGGTGGGCATGCGGGGATCGTCCCAGCCGGACACATAGCCGCCCTCCACCAGGGCGCGGAGCTTGCGCTTGGACATGACCGTCTGGGTCATGTTCAGGCGGGCAAACTCAATCTGCCGGGGTTTGGCGGGCAGCATGTGGGCGCTGTGCTCCACCACCCAGTCGTACAGGGGACGATGAATCTCATACTCCAGGGAGCACATGGAGTGGCTGATGCCCTCCAGCGCATCGCCAATGGGGTGCGCAAAATCGTACATGGGGTAGATGCACCACTTGTTGCCGGTGCGCCAGTGCTCCTTGTACAGAATGCGGTACATGGCGGGATCCCGCATGACAATGTTGGGGGACGCCATGTCAATCTTGGCACGAAGGGTCAGGGTCTTTTCGGGGAATTCGCCGTTCTTCATCCGGCGGAACAAATCGAGGCTTTCCTCGGCAGGGCGGTCACGCCAGGGGGAGTTCTTGCCGGGCTTGGTCAGGGTGCCGCGGTATTCCCGCATCTGCTCGGGGGTCAGCTCGTCCACATAGGCCAGGCCACGGCGGATCCAGTCCTCGGCAATCTCGTAGCACTTGTCATAATAGTCGCTGGCGTAGTACAGGCCGCCCGTCCAGTGGAAGCCCAGCCAGTTGATGTCCCGCTTGATGGCCTCCACATATTCGGTGTCTTCCTTGGCAGGGTTGGTATCGTCAAAGCGCAGGTTGCACTTGCCGCCGTACTTTTCCGCCGTCAGAAAGTCCATAATCAGGGCCTTGCAGTGACCGATGTGCATATAGCCGTTGGGTTCGGGAGGGAAGCGCGTGTGTACTTGCTGGTACCTGCCTTCCTTCAAGTCCTGTTCGATGGCGTCCCAGATGAAGTTGCTGCGCGTGGTGGTTTCCGTGGTGATACCGTTGTTGTTTTCCATAGGAAACAGTTCCTCCTTTTTCCCAAAGTGCTTGGCATGCAGCTTCAAAAGGCCGCATGTACAGCCCATTATATCCTCAATTGAAGGAAAGTGCAAGGCTTTCCCGCCTGTATGGCCGAAAAAACCTGCAATATAATGAAGAAACCCCTTCCATTTCCCCTGCTTTTTTGGTATAATTGTTCTGTTGTCACAGGCGCTTTTTTGCCGCGCCTGGAAAGGGGGCAGCCTGTGCTGATTCATCTGGGCCGGGGCGTTTCCGTCCACGGGGAGGAAGTGATTGCCCTGTGCGATTTGCACAGCGATGCAGACGGGCCGCGCCTGGCGCAGCCCTGCAGCGGGCAGCTTGTCCCCCTGGGTGACAGCCCGAAAACCTTGGTGATCTGCCGCCGGGGCACAAAGGATGTGTGCTACCTGAGCTGCGTGGGCCTGCGAACCCTGCGCCAGCGTATGGCGGAGCATAGGTTGATTGATATAAGAGAGGTGCAGCATGGCTGACGAATTGGATCAGGCGCTGGAAAACGCCACCGTGGTGACAGAGGACTACGGTGAAGAACAAATACAGGTGCTGGAGGGCCTGGAGGCCGTCCGCAAGCGCCCGGGCATGTACATCGGCTCCACCGATGCCCGCGGCCTGCACCACCTGGTGTACGAGATTGTGGATAACGCCGTGGACGAGGCGCTGGCAGGCTATTGCAAGCAGATTGACGTGACGCTGCACAAGGACGGCAGCGTGTCCGTGAAGGATGACGGGCGCGGCTTCCCTGTGGGCATTCACCCGAAAATGGGCCGTCCGGCTGTGGAGGTGTGCCTGACGGTTCTGCACGCCGGCGGCAAGTTCGGCGGCGGCGGCTACAAGGTGTCCGGCGGCCTGCACGGCGTGGGCGCCTCTGTGGTGAACGCCCTGTCCCGGCACTTTATGGTGACGGTGTACCAGGATGGAAAGGTTTATCAGCAGGAGTACGAGCGCGGCAAGATCTGCTACGATTTGAAGGTGGTTGGCGAAACTGACCGCACGGGCACCACCATTCAGTTCTGGCCCGATGTACGCTCCGGCGAGAACCCGGAGGGCGTGTTTGAGCCTGGGGTAACCTTCGACTACAATGTGCTGAAAACCCGCCTGCGGGAAATGGCCTTCCTGAACAAGGGCATCCGCATTGTGTTTGCCGATGAGCGGGGCGAGGAGCCGGTGGAAAAGGTTTTCCACTACGAGGGCGGCCTGCGGGAGTTTGTGAAATATTTGAACCGCAACAAGGAAGCCCTGTTCCCCGAACCTATCTATACCGAGAATGTGAAAAACGGCATCCTGGTGGAAATGGCTATGCAGTACAACGATTCCTACGCGGAAAACGTGTACACCTTCGTCAACAACATTGCCACCCCGGACGGCGGTACCCACCTGATTGGCTTCAACACCGCCCTGACCAACGCCATTAACGAATATGGCCGCAAGTACAAGATTCTCAAGGACAAGGACGAAAACCTGAAGGGCGAGGACGTGCGCGAAAGCCTGACGGCTATAGTGTCCATCAAGATGGAGGATCCCCAGTTCGAAAGCCAGACCAAGTCCAAGCTGGGTTCCGCCCAGGCCCGCGGCGCGGTGTATGAGATTGTGAAGGACGCTCTTGCCACCTATCTGGAGGAAACGCCTGCGGTGGGCAAGCTGATCCTGGACAGGTGCCTGAGCGCTCAGCGTGCCCGTGAGGCTGCCCGGAAGGCCCGTGAAGCCACCCGCAAGAGCCCCCTGGCCTCCGCCACCATGCCCGGCAAGCTGGCGGACTGCTCCGAGCGCGATCCCGCCAAGTGCGAAATCTTCCTGGTGGAGGGCGACTCCGCCGGCGGCAGCGCCAAGGGCGGACGGGACAGCCGCTTCCAGGCCATCCTGCCACTTCGCGGCAAAATTCTCAACGTGGAAAAGACCCGGGTGGACAAGGCCTTGGGCAATGCGGAAATCAAGGCCATGATCACCGCCTTCGGCTGCGGCTTTGGCGAGGATTTTGACGAAAGCAAGCTGCGCTACCACCGCATCGTCTGCATGACCGACGCTGACGTGGACGGCGCACATATCCGCATTCTGATGCTCACCTTCTTCTACCGCTATATGCGCCCCCTGGTGGAAAAGGGCTATGTATACGCCGCCATGCCGCCCCTGTACAAGGTAACGAAGGGCAAGTTTGAAAAATACGTATACAGCGATGAAGAACTGCAGGAAGTGCTGGATCAGGTGGGCCGGGAGCCCAAGCCTGAGGTGCAGCGCTACAAGGGCCTGGGCGAGATGAACAAGGAGCAGCTGTGGGAAACCACCATGAACCCTGAAACCCGCACCATGATGCAGATTACCCCCGCCGATGCCATGGCAGCCGACGAAATCTTCACCCTGCTCATGGGCGACCAGGTGGAGCCCAGAAAGCAGTTCATCCAGGAGAATTCCGACCTGGTGAAAGACCTTGATGTGTAATAGTCCCATAGGAGTGACAACATGAGCAGTATTCAAGATAAGCTGATTCCGGTCAACCTGGAGGAGGAGGTTAAAAAATCCTTCATCTCCTACGCCATGGCCGTTATCATCGACCGCGCCCTGCCCGATGTGCGGGACGGCCTGAAGCCTGTCCACCGCCGCATTATCTACGATATGAACGAGCTGGGCATGACCCCGGACAAGGCCTACCGCAAGTCCGCCCGCCTGGTGGGCGATGTGCTGGGCAAGTTCCACCCCCATGGCGATTCCTCTGTGTACGATGCCATGGTGCGCCTGGCCCAGCCCTTCAACATCCGCTATCCCCTGGTGGACGGGCAAGGCAACTTCGGCTCGGTAGACGGCGACGGCGCCGCCGCCATGCGTTATACCGAGGCCCGTATGTCCAAGCTGACGCCTTTCCTGCTGGAGGGCATCGAAAAGGACACGGTGGACTTCTACCCCAATTTTGATGAAACCCTCATGCAGCCTGCTGTGCTGCCCAGCCGCTTCCCCAACCTGCTGGTGAACGGCTCCAGCGGCATCGCCGTGGGCATGGCCACCAACATCCCGCCCCATAACCTGCGGGAAGTGATTGACGGCGTTATCTGCATGATTGACAAGCCGGACTGCTCCATTGACGATCTGATGGAGCACATCAAAGGCCCGGATTTCCCCACCGGCGGCACCATTCTGGGCCGCAGAGGCATCAGGGAAGCGTACTTCACCGGGCGCGGCAAGATTGACGTGCGGGCGAAAACCAACATTGAGCCTATGAGCAGCAACCGCCACCGCATTGTGGTGACGGAGATTCCCTACCAGGTGAACAAGGCCCGCCTGGTGGAGAAGATTGCCGAGTTGGTGCACGAAAAGCGCCTGGAAGGCATCAGCGACATCCGTGACGAGTCCGACCGCAACGGCATGCGCATTGTCATTGAGCTGAAGAAGGACGTATACCCCCAGGTGGTGCTGAACTTCCTTTACAAGCATACATCCCTGCAGGAAACCTTCGGCGCCAACATGCTGGCCCTGGTGGATGGCAAACCCCGCATCCTGACCTTGCGGGAAATGATCTTCTACTACCTGGAGCACCAGAAGGATGTGGTTACCCGCCGCACCCGCTTCGACCTGAACAAGGCGCAAGCCCGTGCTCACATCTTGGAAGGCCTTTTGAAGGCGCTGGACGACATTGATGCGGTGGTTGCCACCATCCGCGCCAACAGGGACACCGCAACCGCCCGCACCGCCCTGATGGAGCGCTTCGGCTTCAGCGAAAAGCAGGCACAGGCCATTCTGGATATGCGCCTGGCCCGCCTGACCGGCCTGGAGCGGGAGCGCCTGCTGGAGGAATATGAGGAGCTGGAGCGCACCATTGCCCAGCTGCAGGCCATCCTGGCGGATGAAAAACTGCTGATGGGCGTCATCAAGGACGAACTGACCATCATCCGGGACAAGTTTGGGGACGACCGCCGCACCGAGCTGACCACCGTGGAAGGCGAAATCGACGTGGAAGACCTGATTGCCGAGGAGGACATGGTGGTCACCCTGACCCGCGCGGGCTATGTGAAGCGCATTGCCAAGTCCGCCTATCGTGCCCAGCACCGCGGCGGACGCGGCGTCAGCGGCATGACCACCAAGGACGAGGACTACGCCGTGCAGATGCGTGTGGTGAACACCCATGCGGAGATGATGTTCTTCACCAACCTGGGACGGGTGTACCGGCTGAAGTGCTACCAGATACCCGAGGCAGGCCGCCAGGCCCGTGGCACTGCCATTGTGAACCTTTTGCAGATCTCCGGCAGCGAAAAGGTGACCACCATGGTGCCTGTGCCCGGCGCCACCGGCGAGCATAACCTGGTGATGGCAACCCGTGGCGGCATGATTAAAAAGACACCCTTTGGCGAGTTCCAGAACCTGCGGAAGAACGGCCTGATTGCCATCGTTCTCAAGGAAGGGGACGAGCTGGTGGGCGTGGAGCTGACCGACGGGCAGGACGAAATCATGCTGGGCAGCCGCAAGGGCATGAGCATCCGCTTCAACGAAAAGCACATCCGCCCCATGGGCCGCGCCAGCATGGGTGTCCACGCCATGAAGCTGGATGAGGACGATTACATCATCGACATGTGCCCCATGAATGCCGGCAGCGAGGTGCTGGCCATTACCGCCCTGGGCTATGGCAAGCGCACCAGCCCCGATGAATACCGCGAGCAGGGCCGCAACGGCAAGGGCATCCGCGCCATGAACCTGACCGACAAGACCGGCGAACTGGCGGCACTGCTGCTGGTGAACCCGGAGGAGGACATCCTGCTGATTACGGACGATGGCACCATTATCCGCACCAGCGTGGAGGATGTGCGCCTGTGCGGCCGTTCCACCCAGGGTGTGCGAATCATGAAGCTGGCGGAAGGCAGCCGGGTGATTGCCGTGGCCCGTGCCGACAAGGAAGAAGAAACCACCGAGGAAACCGAGGAAGAATAACCACCGGGCCGGAGGTCTGCAAAGGGCCTCCGGCCTTTCTGTATGGAGGATGACCAATGGAAAAGTGCAAGCTGCTTCTGTTCGACCTGGATGGAACCCTGCTCCGCAGCGACAAGACCATCTCCCAAAGAACCCTGTGCGCCCTGAACCGCTGCCGGGTAAACGGCCTGCTGATTGGCGTTGCCACATCAAGAAGCGAGCCAAACTCCCTTTTCTACCTGAAGGAGCTGGCGCCGGATGTGCTCATCACCAGTGGCGGCGCCCTGGTGAAGGTTGCCGGGCAGCAGGTGGCGCTGGCTCCCTTTTCCCCCATGGAAACCCGCGCCATGATTGCCGCCGCCCGGGCGGTTTGCGGCGCTAATTGCCAGATTACCATCGATACCACCCAGGCCAACTACTGGAACTACAAAATTGACCCCAGCACCCAGGACAAGGGCTGGGGTGAGAGCATCTATACGGATTATGCGGATTTTCACGAATGCGCCATCAAGATGTGTGTGGAGATTTTTGATGAGCAGCAGGCAGAGGAGCTGTGCCGCCGCCTGCCGGACTGCGACTGCGCCCGCTTTTCCGATGGGTATTGGTACAAATTCACCAAGAAGGGCGCCACCAAGGAGAGCGCCATCTGTACCGCTGCCGCAGCCGCCGGCTTCGGGCCGGAGAACATCATCGCCTTTGGGGATGATTATGCGGACATGGGCATGCTGGCCCTGTGCGGCCTGGGTGTTGCCATGGGCAATGCCATTGACCCGGTGAAGGAAAAGGCCGATGTGGTCATCGGCTCCAATGATGAGGATGGCATTGCGGCTTTCCTTGAAGGCAGCGGGTATCAGCCCGGCACCTGCCGGCATGCCTGCGAATAATCCGCACACTGCCATACAAAAACCGCCCGGCCGCTGTGTTCGGGCGGTTGATTTTTTACTTGTCCTTGCCGTCAAAGGCGTTCAGCACGGCCTGGGCCATGCCGTCCTTTTCGCAGCAGGCCTTGTGCCGCACAGGCAGGCTGCGCAGCTCCTTCACCTGGGTAGGAACAGGCCTGCCGGAGAGCTTTTCAATGGCCTCGGAGCACTGGAAGGCATCCAGGCCCTGGGCGGCTTCCTGGCCGGCCACGGCGGAAAGCACGTCCGCGGCAAACTTATAGGGGCTGGCGGTGGAAACAATCACCGTGGGCGTGTCGTCCCCGGTCTTTTCCCGGTAGGCCCGCAGCACATGGCTGGCAACGGCGGTGTGGGTATCCATCAGGTAGCCTTCCTGCTGGAACACCAGGCGAATCTCCCGGGCGGTCTGCATGTCATCGGCAAAGCCGGCGGCGAAAATGCTGTTCAGCCAGTCCAGCCGCTGCTCGCCCACGGCGTAGCTGCCGCATTCCTTCAGCAGCTTCATCCACCGGGCAATCAGCGCCCCGTCCCTGTCCGCCACTTCAAACAGCAGGCGCTCCAGGTTGGAGGAGATGAGGATATCCATGCTGGGCGAGGTGGTTTTGAAGAACTGGCGGCGCACGTCATAGGTGCCGGTGGCGAAGAAGTCCGTCAGTACGTTGTTGCGGTTGCTGGCGCAGATCAGCTTGGCAATGGGCAGGCCCATGCTGCGGGCGTAATAGGCTGCAAGAATATTGCCAAAGTTGCCCGTGGGCACCACAAAGTTCACTGCGTTCCCGGGCTGAATGGCATGGCTGGCCAGCAGGTCGGCATAGGCGCTGAAGTAGTAGACAATCTGCGGTGCCAGGCGGCCGAAGTTGATGGAATTGGCGGAGGACAGCACCTTGCCGCGGCTGTTCACATCCTGGGCGAAGCTGCCGGAGGCAAACAGGTTCTTCACGCCGGTCTGGGCATCATCGAAATTACCGTTGATGGCAATCACATGGGTGTTGCTGCCGCCGGTGGTGGTCATCTGCAGCTTCTGCACATCGCTGACGCCATCCGTGGGGAAGAACACCGTGCAGCTGGTGCCCGGCACATCCTTGAAGCCTTCCAGGGCGGCCTTGCCGGTATCGCCGCTGGTGGCAACCAGGATGCTCACCTCCCGCTCCTCGCCGTTCTTCCTGGCGGAGAGGGTGGTCAGGTGGGGGAGCAGCTGCAGCGCCATGTCCTTAAAGGCCAGGGTCGGGCCATGGAACAGCTCCAGCACATGGGTGCTGGCGTTCAGCCGGCGCAGGGGAGCGATGGCGGCATCGTCAAACTTGTCTTTGGCATAGGCGGCGGCCACCGCCTGGTCGATCTCCTGCAGGGTGAAATCCTCTAAATACAGGCGCAGCACGGCGGAGGCACGCTGGCAGTAGTCCATGCTTGCCATGGCGCTGAGCTTCTGCCAGGAAACCTGGGGGAACATGGCGGGCACATACAGGCCCCCATCGGGCGCCAGGCCGTGAAGGATAGCCTGGGAGGCGGTAACGCAGGCACCGCCCCGGGTGGAGAAGAAAGACATGGGAATCACCCTCCTGCAAAAAGGATTGATACCTATGCCAAAAGGGCGGCGGCAGAAACCAACCGCCCTATGGCGCTGGGAAATACGGTGAAAATCAGATGATGTAGGCCTTCAGGAACTCGGGCAGGGCGGCGGGATCCTCACTGACGGAAAGGACGAACTTCACATCATGCTTGGCGCACAGCTCTTCCATGGTCTTGAACAGGGGCTCGGCCTGGGCCAGGTCGGTCTTGCAGAGCTTCATAAAGGCATCGATAAAGATGGTGCCCACATCGAAGTTCTGGCTCAGCATGCCGCTGAGGAAGCCCAGGAACATTTCCGGCGTATGAACATGATAGTCACCGGCATTGATAAAGCGAACCTTGTGGTCGATATCGAACATATAGCGGTTGTCGTCGTCAAGGAAGATCACATCGTTGGTGGCCTGCTTGGCGGTTTCGTTGGTCATATCGATGAGCCGCTTGGTTTTGCCGGAGCCCTTTTTGCCTGCAATGATCTGAATCATGGGGAGATACCTCCTTCGAGTTTGTTTTCTCTGACCCCATTATACCCCATTT
>CAYMOM010000074.1:0-9580 GCA_964391995.1 uncultured Faecalibacterium sp. | reverse complement strand
TGCCCGACCTGCTGCTGGACCAGATTCAGGCGGTGGGCAAGCCCTGCGAAAAGCGCCTGCTGGCCCTTTTGAAGGATGAAACAACCTGCGAGGAGGCCAAGATGATTGCCGTAGGCCTGCTGCGGGAAATGGGCAGCACCCTGCCCAAGATGCTGTACATCTCCTGGCAGATGAACCGCGCGCCCAAGGATGAGCTGTGCGACAATGCCCTGGAAAGCCTGAGCGAAATGGGTGCCAGCGTGGTGCAGCCGCTGCTGGAAAGCCTGCCCAAGGCCAACGATGCCGGGCAGGAGGCAATGCTGGACATTCTTGCAAACTATCCCGGAAACGAGCAGGTTTTTCAGCTGGCGCTGCGTTTATTCCGTGAGAACCCTTCCCGCCGGGCGCTGTTTGCCAGCTACCTGGGCAAGCTGGGGGACGACCGGGCCTTGCCCGACCTGGTGCAGACCGCCAAGGACGACCGCACCGGGTATATTGACTACATCGAAATCCGCAATGCCATTGAAATGCTGGATGGCGTGTGCCCGGAGCGGGAGTTTGACGACGACCCGGAATACAACGCCCTGAACGGCCTGCAGTGAGGTGCTGATGGTTACACTGCAGGAGATTAAACAAAACGAGGCCATCAAGGCTCTGATCCGCGCCGGAAACCACTACCTGGAGGCCTGCGGGTATACCGACCATGGGCCGCGGCATGTGAGCTATGTGAGCAAAACGGCCTCCGGCATCCTGAAGGCACTGGGGTATTCCCCCAGGGAGATTGAGCTGGCTGCCATTGCAGGCTGGGTGCACGATGTGGGCAACTCCGTTAACCGGCATAACCACGGGCCAAACGGTGCAGTGCTGCTCATGCCCATTCTGCGGGAAACAGGCATGGACATGAATGATGTGATGGAGATTATCACTGCTGTGGGCAACCATGAGGAGCAAAGCGGCTTCATCTCCAGCGCGGTATCCGCCGCCCTGGCCCTGGGGGACAAGAGCGATGCCCACAAAACCCGGGTGCGCCACGGCAAGCCCGACATGAACGACCCCCATGACCGGGTGAACTTCTCCATCCAGGAGAGCTGCGTAACCGTTGACAGGAAGCAGCGCATCATCCGCCACCAGCTGGTGATGGACGAAAGCTCCTCAGTGATGGAATACCTGCAGATATACATGAGCCGCATCGTTATGTGCGAGCAGGCTGCGGCCTTCCTGAAATGCTCCTTTGACCTGGTGATTAACGGTCAGCCCGTGAACAACAGGCCAAAGCGGCCCCAGGAGTAACGAACAACAAAAGGAGGCGTTGGGCATGCTGTGTCCCCGCTGCGGCACCTATGCCGGGGAGAATGACATTCTTTGCCCCGGGTGCAATGCCGTGCTGAACCATGGCGAAAACCACGATGAAGGCGTGCGTGCCATCCGCCAGGGCAGGCGCGCCCGGGAAAGCGCAGGCCCGGCGCCCAAGGCCGCATCCGCGCCCGAGGAAGGCGCCAGCCGCATCTTCTCCGAGCCGCCCAGGCAGGCCACCATGGAAATGCCCCCGGTCAGCGCTGCCGACCCTATGCCCGAGGCACCGCCAGAGGGCTACGACAGGCCCCAGCGCACCACCTTTGGGGATACCACCAGGGTGCAGCCCATGTCCGCAGCCTCCAGGCGGCGGCACACGGTGACAAGGCACATGGTCAACTGGACCCATGTGGCTATCGCGCTGACCCTGCTGTGCATGGCTGCTGTGGTGGGCGTTTACCTGTTTCTTACCAGAACGGACGATGGACAGCGCATCATGGCCCGCATGGGCCAGGACGCCACCGCCGCCGCCATGTGGGAGGTGGGCGAGGAGGTGCTGGGCACCGGGGATATTGACCGGGCGATCACCATGTTCGAAGCCGCCCGGGAGAAGGACGGGGAGGAGAACATCAACGTTTCCGGCCTGCTGACCCTGGGCAGCGCCTATGAGGCTGCCGGCAGGGTGGACGAGGCAGAAACCCTGTACCGGGAAATCTACACCGATATTGTGCCCAGCGCCCCGGATGCCTACCGCAATGTGATACGCATTCTGCTGGCCTCGGACAGGCGGGCGGAGGCGGGCGAATTGATGCAGACCGCCTACGAACAGACCGGCTCCAACACCTTCCGCCAGCAGCGGATGGAGCTGCTGCCCCAGTCCCCTGTGGTGGACAAATCCGCCGGCTACTATACCGACAGGCTGACCGTTGCGCTGACATCGCCCCAGGGGTATGACGTGTACTACACCTTTGACGAGGAAGCTGTGCTGCCCGATGAAGGCACCCTGTCCACCGGTACAATTTACCTGGACGAGGGTGTGTGGGATCTGCGGGCGGTGGCTGTCAGCGGTGAACTGGTCAGCGACCCGCTGAAGGCCAGCTATAAGGTATTCCTGCCTACGCCCCAGCTGCCCGGCTACAGCCTGAAACCCGGCACCTATGAAAGGCGCCAGCGCATCTGGCTGCGGCCCGGCAAGGAGAACGAAAAGGACACGGACATCACCATTTACTACACCATTGACGGCTCTAATCCCGATGCGGACAGCCCGGTATGGACTGGTGAGCCTTTCTACCTGCCTGCCGGCAACGTGACCCTGAAGGCTGTTGCTGTGAATGGCAATGGCAAGGCCAGCAACATGCTGCAGGTTGGCTACAAATTCACCTTCAGCCCAAAGCCCAAAGACTCCTACCGGGTGACGGACACCGCCAACGGCCTGACCCTGTATGCCACCAGCCGGGAGGATTTCCAGGCCGCCAACGGCAAGGGTGACAGCATGGAGGAGGTGTATGTGGAGGGCTTCTCCGACATGTGCCAGCGGTACCGGTACCCCTGGGGCTATGCCACCATGGCGAAAACAAAGAAAGGCTGGGTGCTCTCGGAATTGTACTTCACCACCAGCCAGTTTGCCGGGCCGCGCTCCACGGGCATTGGCAACACGGAGGATGAGGTGGTGGGCAAGTTCCGGGACATGGGCCAGGTAGCCAGTCCCTCCGGCAACAGGGGCCTTTACGACAACAACTATGGTACCGGCAAAATCTACCTGAACCAGGACGGCACCAGGCTCATCCGCTACATTGCCTATACCGCCGACAGCCACGAGTGGCAGCTGGACTACGAGCTGGGCACCAACGGCAAGGTGCAGGCCATCAAAATGCAATACAATCCATAAGATGAATTCCCCGCAGAAGAAGCGTTCTGCGGGGATTTTCTTCATGAATCGTTTGAATTTAGTTCTTTTTCAGTTCATTTTTTAACGGTAGAATACAGGCGTATCATGGGAAGGGAGGAAAAGAAATGAAGGTTATGAAGTCCCCCAAGAAGCCGGTCATGCTGTTTTACCTTATTACCATTGGCGTGCTGCTGCTGTTCAACCTGCTGGTGCTGCCATCCATGACCGAGGCCCGGGTGACCGAGGTGGACTATGGCACTTTCCTCAAGCACCTGGATGCCAGGGATGTCCGCCTGGTGGAGGTGCAGAAGGACTACATTTATTACATTATGGGCACGGAGGAAAACCCGGAGGTCTACCGCACCGTTCCCTTCAATGATGACAGCCTGGTGGACCGACTGTATGCCTCGGGCTGCAGCTTCGGCCAGGTGGTGGAGAAGGAAACCAATCCCATTCTCCTGTTTGTGCTGAACTGGATACTGCCCATTGCGCTGTTTGCCCTCATAGGCCGCCTGATGACAAGGCAGCTGACCAAGAACGGCGCCGGCGGCATGCCCATGATGTCCTTTGGCAAGTCCAACGCCAAGGTGTATGTGCCCTCCACCACCAGCATCAAGTTTAAGGATGTTGCCGGGGAGGAGGAAGCCAAGGAATCCCTGATGGAGATTGTGGATTTCCTCCACGACCCGGAGAAGTACAAGAAGATTGGTGCCTCCATGCCCAAGGGCGCCCTGCTGGTGGGCCCGCCCGGCACGGGCAAAACCATGCTGGCCAAGGCCGTTGCAGGCGAGGCCAATGTGCCCTTCTTCTCCATTTCCGGCTCGGAATTTGTGGAAATGTTCGTGGGCATGGGCGCTGCCAAGGTGCGTGACCTGTTCAAGCAGGCAGGCGAAAAGGCGCCCTGCATTGTGTTCATTGACGAGATTGACACCATCGGCAAAAAGCGGGATGGTCACGGCATGGGCGGCAATGACGAGCGGGAGCAGACCCTAAACCAGCTGCTGACGGAAATGGACGGCTTTGACGGGGGCAAGGGTGTGGTGATTCTGGCGGCTACCAACCGCCCGGAAACTCTGGATCCTGCGCTGCTGCGCCCGGGCCGGTTCGACCGGCGTGTGCCTGTAGAGCTGCCCGACCTGGCAGGCCGTGAAGCCATCCTGAAGGTGCACGCAGAGAAGGTCAGCATGACCCCCGGCATCGACATGAATGCCATTGCCAGAGCCACTTCCGGCGCTTCCGGTGCCGAGCTGGCGAACATCATCAACGAGGCCGCGCTCCGTGCCGTGCGCATGGGCCGGGACAAGGTTTCCCAGGCCGACCTGGAGGAAAGTGTGGAGGTGGTCATTGCCGGGCAGCAGAAGAAGAGCAAGGTGCTGTCCGACAAGGAGAAATCCATTGTGGCGTACCACGAGATTGGTCACGCCCTGGTGGCGGCACTGCAAACTCACTCCGCGCCCGTTACGAAAATCACCATTGTTCCCCGCACCTCCGGCGCACTGGGCTACACCATGCAGGTGGATGCCGAGGAACGCAACCTGATGAGCCAGACGGAGCTGGAAAACAAAATTGCCACCCTGACCGGCGGCCGGGCGGCGGAGAAAATCGTGTTTGACAGCATTACCACCGGCGCCAGCAACGATATTGAGCAGGCCACCAAGCTGGCCCGGGCCATGATTACCCGCTACGGCATGAGTGATGATTTTGGCATGGTGGCCCTGGAAACCGTGCAGAATCAGTACCTGGGCGGCGACAGCTCCCTGGCCTGCTCGCCGGAAACCGCTGCAGCCATTGACCAGAAAGTGGTGGCCCAGGTGAAGCGCCAGTACGAGAAGGCGGAGAAGCTCCTGCAGGACAACGAGGGCAAGCTCCACGAGCTGGCGAAGTACCTCTACGAAAAGGAAACCATTACCGGCGAAGAGTTTATGGACATCCTCAACCGCTAAAGGAAAGATCCTGTCGCAATTTCGCGGCAGGATTTTTTGCGTCAGTTCAGCTTGCCTTTCAGGACTTTCAGCAGCCCATAGCCCAGCGCCACGGCGATAACATCCCCGCCGGCAACCTGAGCCACAGTCAGCACAGCAGGCAGCTGGTATACCACGGAAAGCATTCCGCCCACCATCAGCCCGTTGCACACCACCGGGCAGGCAGCTGCCAGCAGGGGATGCTCCCGCAGCCGCCGTGTGCCCAGGGCTGCCAGCAGGGTGGCTAGGGTGCCGAACAGCACATCCCACACACCAACAGGGCTGAGCAGGTTGCTCACCAGGCACCCAACCGCCAGGCCCGGTACGGCCTGGGGCAGCACCAGGGGGAGCAGGGCCAGCGCCTCGGACAGGCGGCACTGCAGCGCGCCATAGGACAGAACGGGCAGGCAAAGGGTCAGCGCGGCGTAAAGCGCAGCAATGATGGCGCTTATGCAAAGGGAACGGGTGTTGACTGATCTCCTGGACATAGAGATCCTCCTTTCATGGCCGCTGAGCGAATACAGTCGCAGGCGGCATCAACAAATTTACCACAAAACTGACAGCATCACAAGGGCGAAATGGGGGCAAGATGTTTCTGCGCCCGGTGGGCGACAAACTTTTCGGGAGGGATTCACATGGCTCATCTGAAGAACCAGTGTATCCATTGCAGCGTGGAGAGCTGCCAGCATCACGAGGTGGACAACCTGTGCGCCCTGACGGACATCCAGGTGGCCCCCAAGAAAAACTGCTGCAACGGCAAGGCTGACGAAAGCCTGTGCAGCAGCTACAAGTGCCGCGTGTGAGGAAAATCAGCCGCCGGAAGGGGAGTGCATCTCCCCTCCGGCACAGGCCCTTGTGAGAGCGGGTGAACCATGCCGGAGCAGATTTCCCCATCCCTGGAAAGGAACATTCAGCTGCTGGAGGCACGCCTTCACCGCAGTGTGAACCCGGACATGATTCGCCGGGACATGATGGTTTTCCGCCGGGATGCGGCGGTGTTTTTTGTGGATGGCATGACCAGCGCCGAGCAGCTGCAGCACTATGTGCTGGCGCCCTGCCAGCAGAAGGCGCAAACGCTCCTGAATGGGGATTTGCAGCAGCTGCTGCTGCAGACCATTCATGTGGGGGATGTGAAGTGCATCACCACTTTTGACGAGGCTGTTGCCGCCATTGTGAATGGCAAGGCCGTGCTTCTGGCGGATGGCATGCCCGGCGCCCTTTGCATGGATATTCGCAGCTTTGTGCGGCGCAGCATCTCTCCGCCGCTGACGGAGAGCGTGGTCAATGGCCCCCATCAGGGCTTCAACGAAGCCTTGCGGGACAATATCACCCTGCTGCGGCGCATCCTGCACACGCCGGAGCTGATCGGCGAAATGACCGCCATCGGTTTTGCGGTACCCACCAACCTGTGCATCATGTATCTGCAAAATGCGGTGGATGATGCCATGCTGCTTCGGGTGAAAAAAAGGCTGAAAGGCCTGCGGGTGGATCAGGTACTGTCCATTGGCGCTCTGGCGCAGCTGCTGGAGGACAGGCCCTATGCCCTTCTGCCCCAGTGCTGCCTGACAGAGCGGCCGGACAGGGCAGCATCCTTTCTGCTGGAAGGGCAGATCGTTATCCTGATGGATGGCGCGCCCCAGGCACTGGCTGTGCCCATCAGCCTGCTGCACCTGCTGCACACCCCGGACGATACCTCCATGCGGTGGCAGTATGGCAGCTTTCTGCGGCTGATCCGGCTCATGGGCGCCCTGTGCACGCTGCTGCTGCCGGGCCTGTTTGTGGCAGCGGCAACCTTTCACCCGGAGGCGCTGCCGGTAACGCTTTTGACCGCCATCCTGGAAAGCCAGGCCCAGGTGCCTCTGTCCATTCCCGCGGAGACCTTCCTGATGCTGCTCATGTTCAACCTGATCAGCGAGGCCGGCACCCGGGTGCCCGGCGTGGTTGGAAACTCATTAGGGACGGTCAGCGGGCTGATCCTGGGGCAGGCGGCGGTGGACGCGAAGCTGATTCACCCGCTGCTGATCATTGTGGTGGCGGTTGCCAGCCTGGGCAGCTATGCCATGCCGGATTATTCCCTGGGCCTGGCCTTTCGCATCGGTCAGCTGATTTTCCTGGCGGCAGGCTGTGCCTTTGGGGTGTACGGGGTGGTGCTCCTGCTGCTGGTGATGCTGGTGCGCCTGTGCAGCCTGACCAGCCTGGGTTCGCCCATGATGGCGCCTGTGGCACCCCTGCGCACCCATAACCCGGATGTGCTTGTGCGCTGGCCTATATGGCGGCAGCGCCTGCGCACATGGCTGGGAGATCCGCGAAGCATGGTGCGGGTGCATGGCAGAATGCGCCGCTGGGACAGAGGATAGCATGAGAACGACAAGCTGTGTTCACACCCCCGGGGAGCGGGCGGACATGCACCGCCGGGGTGAGTGGCTCTGCCGGCGCACCCAGTGGCGCTGGGTGGCCTGCATGACTGCGCTGCGCACGGCGGTCACCAGGGTGATACCGTTATGCGGCTCAGCCGGGTGGTGGGCGGCACCGCTGTGCCTGCTGCCTGCGGCGGCGCTCTACGCCCTGGGGTGCCGGGGGTTGAAACGCCGGGGAAAGGCCTGCCTGCATGGGCACCCCGTGGCCTGTGCCGCAGCGCTGGTGTGCCTGCTGGTGGATGGCGCCGCCAGCATAACGGCCCTGGTCACCCTTTTTACCGAGGGCGCCGGAACGCCGGGAACGCCCTTTACCCTGGCGCTGGTGGCGGCAGGCATGCTGCTGTTTGCCCAGCGGCGGGAAGGCCTGGCAAGGGGCATGCACCTGGTGCGTTGGGTGTGCCTGGCCGCTCTGGCCCTGGTGCTGGCAGGCCATGGCACCCGGGGAAGGGTGGATCACCTGTTTCCGCTGCTGGGCGGCGGCATGGCGGATGTGCGCAGCGCACTGCTGGCCGGCGCAGGCATGGGCTGGCCCCTTTTGCTGGCGCTGATGGAGCCGCCTGCGGACAGGCACCGGCCCGGGGAGTCGCTTCCGCCGGTGCTGCTGTGCGCGGCGGCTGCGCTGTGCCTGTGCCTGTGCATTCCCCACGAGGTGCTGATCACCCGCCAAACCCTGGGGGATACCCTGGTGCAGACGGTGGCGCATCTTTCACCCTTTGCGCGGCTGGCGGGTATTTGCCTGTGGATCACCGGGCTGTTCCTTTCCGCAGGCAGCGCCTGCAGCCTGGGTGCGGCGCACCTGACGGCACCCTGGGGCCGGGAGCTGCCCTGGCTTTCCGGCGTGCTGGGCTTGGGCCTGGCGGTGGTTCAGCTGGTGGATACCCGCACCCTGTGGCAGGCCCTGCGGCTGGCGGAACCCTGGCTGCTGGCGGCACTGGCAGTGGGAACTGTGCTGTGTTGGAGGAAAAAATGAAGCGTGTGCTTGCATTGCTGGCGGCACTGCTGATGCTGGGCGGCTGCTCCACCGTGACGGGGGAGCAGCGGGCCTTTGCGGTGGTGCTGGGCATCAGCGGCGGAGAAGAGTGGCAGGTCAGCGCCCGGCTGCCCACCTATCAGGCCGAGGGCGAATACATGACGCTGACGGCCCGGGGAAAATCCCTGGGGGAAGCCATGGGAGGCCTTAACGCCGCGGCACCTATGGAGCTGCACTACGGTCAGCTGCGGCTGCTGCTGTTTTCCGCACAGCTGGCGCGCTCAGCAGCCTTTCCGGGGGTGGTGCGCGCCCTTTCCGCCCGGGCAGAGGTTCGCCCACAGGCGGCATTGGCAATCACCGGGGAGAATGTGGCGGATGTGGTGGACGCCATGGAGCCTGCAACAGGCGCCCGGCTGAGCAAATCACTGGACACGCTGCTGGAGGCCCGGCAGCGCATTGGCCTGCTGGAGATAACCACCCTTGAGGCCTGGCAGCGCATGGGCATCCGCCGGCAGCCGACCCTGCCCAATGCCAGGCTGTCCCAGCAGGACGGGGAGAAGGTGAGCTTTTCCGGCGGATGGCTGTTCGGGCCGGGCGGTCAGGCACAGGGGCAGCTGACAGATGGGGAAATGCAGCTCCTGTCCTTGCTGGCAGGGCGGCTGCGCCAGGGCACCCTTTCCCTGCCGGAGGGTACGGTGACCCTGCTGGATGCCGCCAGCCGGATAACCCTGCACGCCGGGGAAGTTCGCTGCCGCATCAGGCTGCGCTGTGCTGCATCCAGCCTGACGGAGGACGGCCTGGCCCAGGCGCTGGCATCCAGCCTGCAGGCTTTGACCGGCAAACTGGCTGCTGCCAACTGCGATGCACTGGGCCTGGCCCGTCAGGGCATGTGGGGTACGCTGACCATGCCCCAGTGGCAAGCGAAGGAATGGAGATACCCGGCACTGAACTGGAGCTTTTCGGTGGAGGTCCATCGGGGAGGATAAGGCAAGCAAAAAGGCTACCCGCGCCGGGCAACCTCAGGGTGTCGAAAAAGTGGCAAAGCCACTTTTTCGAGGATTTGCGCTCCGTC
>CAYMOM010000073.1:0-9846 GCA_964391995.1 uncultured Faecalibacterium sp. | reverse complement strand
TTCTTAAGGGCCTTTCGGCCCTTAAGCGGGGTCCAGGGGCAGCGCCCCTGGTCACAGCTGCTTCAGATAAGAGGCAATGGCTTCGTCCTGGCAGGCGGGATAGAAGTATTCAGCGAAGTGCTCACCGCTGATGGTTTCCCGCAGGAAATCCTGGTCGATGTCGTGGAGGATGTCGATCAGGGGGCGGTAGGTGATGGCCTTCACACCGTCCAGAATCTTCTTGTTCCGCTGCTCGGGCACCACCCGCTCCTTGGGGTAGCCGTTGCCGCGACCAAAACCGAACAGCTGCTGGAAAATCATCTCCAGGTTCAGCTCGGCACCCCAGCCGAATCCCTTGGCAAAGGGCAGCGCCACGCAGTTGCCATCGTTAATCTGGGCAAACATGTACCCATCGGAGGGATCCACCAGATGGCCGCACAGCACGCCGGGGAAGCTGTTGCAGGCCAGCATGGCACCCTCACCGGTGCCGCAGCCGGTTACCACATAGTCGGCAGCGCCGGTGGACAAAAGCAGTGAGGCCAGCAGGCCGCACTTCACATAGGTGAGCTGGCATTCATCCTCGGCGGTATACATACCATAGTTGATAACGGTGTGGCCCATGGGCTCCACAACCTTTTTCAGGGAAGCCTCGATCATGGCGTTCTTTGCCGCCTGGCTGTTTTCGTTGATCAGCGCAATACGCATATGGTACATTCCTTTCTTCATTGCCCTGTGGGCAGGCTGTTTTTATTCTATCACGGTTGGGATGGAATTGCAATCATCGGGCACATGTTTCAGGTGCAGCAGATACTCCTCCGTGTCCGGCTCGTGCTCCTTTTCGCCTGTGGGCAGAAACCCGTGCCGCCGGTAGAACCGCAGCGCCTTTTTGTTCTTCTCCAAGGCCCACAGGTGGGTGGCGCGGCATTCCTCCACCGCATAGCGCAGCAGCGCCGCGCCCACGCCATGGCCCTGCAGGCATGGCTCCACATACAGCTGGCGCACCTCATCGCCGTGAACGGTCACCATGCCGCGGATAATCCCATCGTCATACACCAGGGTATCCGCCAGGCGCTGGGCATCGTCCAAGAACTGCCGGGCCACGGTGAACACCTGCATTTCCCCGAAGGAGTAGCCCTCGTCCTGAAAGATGGGGAAGAAGTTCAGCCGGTTGTTGAACACCAGGATCTCCGCAATGCGGCCCGCATCCTCTTTTGTGGCAGGACGGATATGTGTCACGTTGCTCCCTCATTTCTGATAAATGTCGTAATGCCTGCCTTCCCGCACCATAACGGGAATCACGTCCAGGGGTGCAGGCACAGTGGCGGTCTGCCCACCGGGGTAGCTGACGCCGGTGCAGGCATCCACCCAGTTGCAGCCAATGGGGAGATACACCTGCCGGGTGGCTGCGCCGGCCTCCAGCACGGGGGCCACCAGCAGATCGGGGCCAAACATGTAGCAGTCCTCCACCCGGGCGGCAGCGGGGTCGGCAGGGAAATCGTAATACAGGGGGCGCATCACCGGCGCACCGGTTTCGTGGGCGGCCTGCATCAGGCTGCGGATATAGGGCCGCAGGCGTTCCCGGATGAACAGAAACTTCACCAGAATGCGATACACATCCTCGCCAAAGCTCCACACCTCGTTGTCCTGGCCGGAGGTCAGCTGGCGCACATTGTTGATGTACTCCTGCTCCCGCTCGTGCCACGGGCTGCGCTCGCCGTGCATGCGGAACACCGGGCAGAAGCAGCTCCACTGGAACCACCGCACCAGCAGTTCCCGGAAGGCCGGATCGTCAATCACCCCGCCCAGGAAGCCGCCAATATCGCTGGTCCACCAGGGAATGCCTGCCATGCCCATGCTCAGGCCGGCCTGCAGCTGCTCCCGCATGGCCCGGAAGGAGGAGTGAATGTCCCCCGACCAGGTGAGCACGGCGTACTTCTGGCTGCCGGCCCAGGCGCAGCGCACCAGGGACAGAATGTCCTTCTCTCCGGCGGCCTTCAGGCCCTCATAAAAGCCCTTGGCATAGCCCACGGGGTAGGTGTTGGTCACCTGCAGGGCCGGGCCGGCCCACAGGCGGTAGTTATCGAAATCGTAGGAGGATTCCGGCTCCGCCTCGTCCAGCCAGAAGCAGCGGATGCCCTTGTCGTAATAGTTTTCCCTGCAGCGCTCCCACACGAATTGCTGGGCGCCGGGGTGGGTGGCATCATAATAAACGGTGGGGCCCATCCAGGTGTTGCGCTCGGAGCAGCGGTCGGTAGCCATCAGGTAGCCGTTTTCCGCCATGGGGCCCCAGTTTTCGCTGCGCTCGTCAATGGTAGGCCACACGGACACGGCAGTTTCAATGCCCATGTCCCGCAGCTCCTTCACCATGGCCTCCGGGTCGGGCCAGTCACGGGGTTCAAACTTGAAATCCCCCTGCAGCGTCCAGTGGAAGAAGTCAATCACAATCACATCCATGGGCAGGCCGCGGCGCTTGTGCTCCCGGGCCACCCGGAGAACCTCCTCCTGGTTGCGGTAGCGCAGCTTGCACTGCCAGTAGCCCATGCCGTATTCAGGCATCATGGGGGTTCTGCCGGTGGCAGCGGAGTATTGATACTCAATCTCCGCCGGGGTGTCGCCAGCGGTGATGAAGTAATCCAGCTTGCGGGTGGAGCGGGCCGTCCACTCGGTTTTGTTGGTGCCGAAGGTGGCGGTGCCAATGGCAGGGTTGTTCCACAGGAAACCATAGCCACGGGTGGATACATAGAAAGGCACGCTGGCCTGGGAGTTCCGGTGCGCCAGCTCCAGGGTGGCGCCCTTTTTGTCCAGGTGCCGGTGCTGGTATTGCCCCATGCCGAAGATTTTTTCATCGTCAAAGGCCTCAAACCGGGCGGTCAGCTCATAGGCCTCGGTGCCCAGAACAGGCTTCATCTCCCTGGCGGTGATGCGCAATGGCAGGCAGTAGCGGTTGATGCGGTCCCGAGTGCGCCAGTATTCCTCCGTCAGCAGCTGTCCTTTTTGATTGTAGTAGCTAATCCACCCTTCCGGGTTCACCCGGGCAGTGATCTTGCCATTGGTCAGGGTGGCCACGGTGCCGGTGGTGTGATACTTCTTCCACTCTTCCCCCTGATACCAGGGATCGGTGGTATCCACGGTTTCAAAGGTGATGGTGCTGTCCGTGTCCGGCACAGGCTCGGTCAGCGCCCAGTCGTTTTCGTCCATGCGGGGGTCGGGGGTCATGCGGACGCGCAGGGAGTTTTCACCCCAGGGGTCAATCCACACCCGGGCGTTTCCCTGGGCGATAATCAGCCGCTTTCCTTCCTGATAAACCTTCATGCGGGAACTCCTCTCTTATTCCAGTTCAAAGCCGATAGCGCCGCCCAGGGAGCCATCCAGGTAAAAGCTGAGGGTATACTCCCCGGGGGAAAGCTGACCGCAATAGGAGATGCAGCTATCCAGCAGCTCGGTGATGTTCACGTTCCAGTCGTCCTGCTGCTGGAGGGAAGGCTCAAACCCGAACGCACCCTCTAGGGCAAAGCAGCAGCCTTCCGGGGTTTCCAGGGTGGCAACCAGCATGGCACTCTGAGTTTCCTCCACCTGATAGGTGGAGCGCACCTGCAGGAAAATAGCGGTGTCCGGATCCGTCAGGGCGGAAAGGGTGATGCTCTCCATAGGCGGAAGATAGGTGTTTTCCGCCTGTTCCGCCTCCCTTGCCGGCACGGCGCTCAGGTGGATCATGGCGTTCCGGAAGGCATACAGGTCAAAGGGTGCGGGGTCAGGCAGCCGGACAGGCACAGCACAATCCGCCGCCATGGGCACATCCGGCCGGGGTTCCCCATGGGCGTGCTGGAGCCACACCAGATAGCTGCGCCCCGGGGGCAGCTGCATCCTGGTCTGGGTGCCTTCCTCCACCACATAGTAAGAGAAAAACGGGTTCCCTTTGTCCTGCACAAAAACGGTATAAACGCAGTCCTTCTCCTGGCAGGAAGGCTGGCAGGCGGACCAATCCACCAGCAGCTCACCCGGGCCGGGCGTGGCGGCAAAGTCCGTAACCCAGCCGGCGTTTTGCTGGACGCCTGCCAGCATATTCCCCACGGCTGCCACATAGCGGTGAATGCCTTCGCCATAAGCCCGGGTAACCATGCCGCACAGGGCACCGCTTCCATCCAGCAGCAGGCTGCCGGGCAGCATGGCCTGCTGAGCAGTGAAGATAAGTGCAAAATCGTTCCCATAAGGGACAACGGAGCGATAAGCCAGGCTGGATGTGCAGGCCTGGCCCGCTTCATCGTGCCCCAGGGCCAGGGCAGGCGCGCCGGTCAGGTTTATATCCACAGGCGCCGCCGGGGAGGGTGCATCCAGGGTCAGCAGCGCCAGGTCGTTGCCCATGGGGCGCGCACCCGTTACCCGGAAGGTTCCCCCGGCGCCTGTGGCCTGCAGGCCCTGGTCATCCGCCAGGCAGGCGGGCGCCAGCAGGGTGGAGGCATCCAGGCACAGGGCAGCGGTGCCCACCGGCGTGCCGGCCCCATCGGTCAGCAGATACAGGGCGTTTTCCTCCGCCATGGCAGGGCAGATCATCCACAGCGCCAGCAGCAAAACCAGCAGTTTCTTCATTTGAACAAGCCTCCTTGCAGCGGTTGCTTCTGTTTCCATTGTACCACAGCCGCTTTGCTCTTGACAATCCCCCACCCTGGCGCTATGATGAACCTGTGTACATGTGTTTAAGGAGGTTTCCCCTATGAAGACCATTTCCGGACAGGTGCTGGACCAGGAGCGGGCACTTTATGGCCTGCGGGATGCAGCCGTCCTCTCCTGCCGCTTTGAAGGCCCGGCGGACGGCGAATCCGCCCTGAAGGAA
Source organism: uncultured Faecalibacterium sp. (assembly GCA_964391995.1). Lineage (GTDB taxonomy): Bacteria > Bacillota > Clostridia > Christensenellales > Aristaeellaceae > UBA11524. The sequence goes on along the minus strand of CAYMOM010000073.1, from coordinate 5,036 downwards.
TGCGGCGGCCTGACCATTGATGACTGCGATTTCCTGCTGCGCTATCCCCTGTGGCATGTGGATCACTCCACCCTGAAGAACTGCCGCATGACCGACACCTGCCGCGCCGCCCTGTGGTATGACAGCGACCTGACCATTGATAACTGCCGGATGAACGGCATCAAGGCCCTGCGGGAATGCAAAAACATCACCATTGCCGGCGGCAGCGCCGAATCTGCCGAGTTTGGCTGGAAGTGCACCAACCTGGACGTGAAGGACTTTTCCCTGACCAGCGAATACCCCTTCTTCGGCAGCGAAAACGCCACCTTCTGCAATTTCAGCCTGAAGGGCAAGTATTCCTTCCAGTATGTGAAGAATGCCGAGTTCCACCATTGCAACCTGGACACCAAGGACGCCTTCTGGCACACGGAAAACGTCACCGTGTACGACAGCACCATCAAGGGTGAATACCTGGCCTGGTACTCCAAAAACCTGCGGCTGGTGAACTGCAGAATCATCGGCACCCAGCCCCTGTGCTACTGCGAAAACCTGGTGCTGGAAAACTGCGAAATGGAAGACGCCGACTTCGCCTTTGAAAACTGCACCGTGCAGGCCCGGGTAAAGGGGCACATCATCAGCGTGAAGAACCCCACCCACGGCTGCATCCAGGCGGACAGCATCGGCGAAATCATCTGGGACGGGCATCAGCGCCCCGGTGCGGACTGCCGCATCATCTCCGGCGGGCAGGAATACAGGCGGTAATCAACCGCGGCGCAGCAAAAAACAGCCTGCGCCGCGGTTTTTTGCATTTTTTTGCGCACGCTTGTGAACATTTCCTGTGGAAGATACGTCTAATTAGGTGTACAATCGTTGCATAACAAAACGGAAGGGAGGCCTGCCCATGGGCAAGAAGCTGCTGGCTGCGGTGCTGTTGTGGCTGTGCCTCCTTGCGCCCTGCGCCATGGCAGGCGAGAGCGTCAACCGGGCGCTGCTGGTGGGCTGCGACCGCTTTGTGACTCAGGAGGACACCTTTCCCTCCTCCGAAAACAATGTAACCCAAATGGCCCAGGCCCTTTCCGTCGGCGGCATGAACCTGAAGACCCTCATTACCCGCAAAAACGATGTGGCCACCCTGGAGGAGCTGGAGCAGCTGATTCAGGATGCCTTTTCCCAGGCGGATGGGGACGATGTGAGCTATTTCTACATCAGCACCCATGGCCTGTGGGAGCAGGGCCAGCCCAACGGGGACATGACCCTGCTGCTTTCCGATGGCCGGCAGGAAAACGGCGTTACCGCCCTGCAGCTCCGCGCCATGTTTGACAGAATTGCCGGCACCAAAGTGCTGATCCTGGATGCCTGCCACGCCGGCGCCATGATTGGCAAAGGGGTCTATGCGCCCTTTACCAATGTGTTTCAGGGCAGGGAGTACAAGGTGATATGCTCCTCCGGCGGTGCGGAGGAAAGCTGGTTCTGGTCCGGAATGGAAGAGGGCGAAGCACTGGTGGGCGCTGGGTATTTCTCCGGTGCGGTGGTTCGCGGCCTGTCCGTGGCCGGCGGCTATGGCGCGGATGCCAACCGGGACGGCACCATCACCCTGACGGAGCTGAAGCGCTACCTGTATGACAACCACGGTGCCTCCACCGTGCAGACCTACCCGGAAGAGGACGACTTTTCCCTGATGACCTACGATGCCGCCAGCTACACCGGCCGCCGGCGGGACGGGGTGATTGAGGGCATGAACTTCGAAACCGATGTGCTGACCCTGCTGGAGCCGGCGGTGGATTTCTCCTTCACGGTGCAGCGGGCGGTGCAGGTGGCCTATCAGGTGGTGTACCAGCGCCAGGGCCGGTGGGACTTTGACCACAGCCGGCTGATTTACGACAATGCCGAGCGCTTCGGCGCCTATGGCGATATGCCGGGCATGCTTTCCCCCGGAATGAAGGAACGCAGCCTGCTGCTGGACCTGACGGACGCGGACAGCTATGGCTATGCGCTTTTGCAGGTGATTACCCAGTCCGGCGGGCAACCCACGCTGATATCCTCCCGGGTGCTGTGCGTGCCGCCCCTGGAAGGCGACCCGCTGCTGGCCATCCAGCCCCAGGATGCCTTCTGCCCCAGCGCAGGGCAGGAGCTTGGCTTTGTGGTGCAGCACCGCTACCCCTGCGAGCTGACCATTACCATCGAGGATGAAACCGGGCAGACCATCCGCCGGCTGACCTCCCGCCAGGCCAGCCGCCCCCAGCAGCTGCTGCCCCGTGGCTCCGCCTTTTGCTGGAACGGCCTGACCTCCGCCGGCGAAATGGCCGCCCCCGGCGCCTACACCATCCGGGTCAAGGCCTATGTGGGCCAGCAGGTGTATGAGATCTCCTATCCCGGCGTGCTGCTGCTGGAACAGGTGGGGTGAGATGCGTTGGCCTCCCTCCGGGAGGTGAGCAAATCAACCGAAACAAGCGAGCTTGCTCGCACCGATTGATGTTGCGGATAGGTGGCACGGCTTTTAGCCGTGACGGAGGGAGAATGCGTGTGCACTGCCGCAATGCCCATCACCAAACGCCGCTTGACTGACCCGCAAGGGCGAACTGTGTTTGCCCGCGGCACGCTCTATGAAGGGCCGATGGGTGCGACCCTGCCCAAGCGCACCTGCGCATTCCCTCAGCCAGCCTATCGGCTGCCAGCTATCCGCATACACAAACGCGCGGGCCTGCCGAAACAGACCCGCGCGCCAGCGTGTCGAAAAAGTGGCAAAGCCACTTTTTCGAGGTTTTGCGCTCCGTCACTGTCAGGCCTGCAAGCAGGCCTTAGCCCACCCACAAACCCTCGCCAGCGCAATGTCTGGCGAGATTTTTTGTGCAAAAGAGGAAAAACCAAAAGGGAAAAGGGGTGCAGCTGTCGAATTTATATATGGAAAAGAAAACGAAAAGAGGAAAACGAGATGCTGCGAGGCCGGAAAGAGCGGGAACAGATGGGGTATGAAATCGTGCTGCTGGAAGAGCTGGTGCCGAAGGATCATTTGCTGCGGAAAGTTGACGCGGCGGTGGATTTCAGCTTCATCCATGACTTGTGCAAGGACTTGTACTGCCCGGACAACGGCCGCCCGGCCATCTCGCCGGAGCTGCTGTTCAAGATGCTGCTGCTCGGGTACCTGTACGGGATTCCGTCGGAAACAAAGCTGGAGCAGGCTGTGAACGAGAACATCGCGTTCAAGTGGTTCTTGGGGCTGAAGCTGACGGAGAAAGGCCCGGATCACAACACCATCAGCATGAACCGGGTGCGGCGGTTCCGCGACAACAACATCGCCGAGCAGATCTTCAACGAGATTTTGCGCCAATGCATCAGCAAGGGGCTGGTTGGCGGAAAGATTCTGTACACGGACTCTACTCACATCAAGGCCAAGGCCAACAAGCACAAAAAGACCTTCGTGACCGTGGACGCAACGCCGAAGGAATACATCGAAGAGCTGGATGCCCAGGTGGCGCTGGATCGAAAAGTGTTGGGCAAAAAGCCCTTTGATCACGACCACGATGACGATCCTCCGCCCAGCGGCGGAAAGACGAAAGCCCAGAGCCTGACCGACCCGGAGGCGGGCCAGCAGACCCGCGAAGGGAAGCCGGACGGCTTCCATTACAGCGAGCACCGGACGGTGGACAGCAAGAATAACGTGATCGTCAACGTGCATGTGGAGCCCGCCAACGTAAACGACATGACGCCTGTGCCGGAGATTCTCAGGGAAATCAAAGCGAGGTTGGGCGAACTGCCGGCGTACATGGGCTTTGATGCGGGTTATCACAGTGCTCCTATTGCCCATTTGTTGGAAAAGAACCGGATTCAGGGCGTTATCGGCTATCGGCGACACACCCATAAGCAGGAAACATATGGCAAATACCGGTTCCGGTATGACCTCGAATATGACATTTACTGGTGTCCCGAAAAGCATCCGCTCTATTGGAAAACCACCACCCGCCAGGGTTTCAGGCAGTATTACAGCGACCGCAAGATTTGCGAGCAGTGTCCCCGGCGAAACGAGTGCTTTGGTCAAAGCACAAAGAGAAGGATGGTGGAAAGGCATGTGTGGCAGGATGCTTTGGACGACATTACAGCATTTACCAAATCGCCTAACGGAAGGCGGCTGTATGCCTGGCGAAAAGAAACGGTTGAGCGCTCTTTTGCCGAAGCGAAGGTCAATCATGGCCTCCGCTTTGCGCGCATGCTCGGCCTTCAGAACATGCGCGAACAGTGCTTCCTGACCGCCGCTGTCCAAAACATCAAACGCCTGATCAAGGCTTCTTTTTTATTTGCGTTTCGGTTTCCGGCTTCTCCTTGTGCGCACAAACCCCTGATTTTGGTGGGAATCAGGGGTTTGTGCGCGGGCTGAGGGTCGGGAATTGCTCCCGACCCTGCCCTTTGTTATACATCTGTTCTGTTGTTTTCGGCTTCCCAGTCCACTTCCATGGTCAGCGTGCCCTTTTCCGTGTCCACGGTTTTCCGCAGCAGGCGGCTTTTGCCGTCCGGGCGGATGAAGCCTGCCTCACGTGCTTCACGGCTTCCCACGGTGGCGAAATACGCCGTAATGTGTCCGCCGTTGCCCTTGCGTGGTGTCAGTCGCATTTGCGCTCTTTGTACAAGCGCCACGCCAGCACCACCAGCACCACTGAGCAAATAACCTGGATAATGTCCAATACCATGCTCATGCTTGCATTGCCATGCATCGTATGCTATAATCAAGGCAGGTCGGGGGCTTTCGCCCCCTTTCCGCTTGCCTGTTACCGTTCCAGCAGCTGTTCCACCAGCTTCACCAGTGCGGCAATCAGGTTGATCAGCGCCGTGATGAGTGTTACTTTCGCTAAGCTCTCATCACGGCGTTTTTGCATACGCTTCATGGCTTCCCTCCTTTCCTCTCTTGATGTATATATTATACCATAGTGTTACTCTATTGTCAACACTATTTTAACAATTTCTCAAAATATTTGAAAATAGAAGCAGGGTCGGGAATTGCTCCCGACCCTCAGCCCACCCACAAACCCTCGCCAGCGCAACGTCTGGCGAGATTTTTTGTGAAA
>CAYMOM010000072.1:0-9953 GCA_964391995.1 uncultured Faecalibacterium sp. | reverse complement strand
CCTTGTCGGTCAGCTTCTGGGCTTCTTCCTCGCCCTTGCGCTGGTCGTCCTCGGTGATGACGGAATCCTTCTTCAGCTTCTTAATCTGCTCGATGGCGTCCCGGCGGATGGCGCGGATGGCTACCTTGGCCTCCTCGGCACCCTTGCGGGCCACCTTGGTCAGCTCCTTGCGGCGCTCCTCGTTCAGCTCGGGGAAAACCAGGCGGATAATCTTGCCATCGTTGGAGGGATTCAGGCCCAGGTCGCTTTTCTGGATGGCCTTCTCGATCTCCTTGATCATGCTGGATTCCCAGGGAGAAATAACCAGCATCCGGGGTTCGGGGGAGGAAATATTGCCCACCTGGTTAATGGGTGTGGGCGTGCCGTAATAGTCCACGGTGATCCGGTCCAGCAGCTGGGGATTGGCCCGGCCGGCCCGCAGGGTCTGCATATCGCGCTGATAGACGGCGCAGGATTTTCCCATTTTTTCCTTGGCGGTATTCAGAATCTCCTTCATCAATGAAAACCTCCTTGAGGGTGAAATATCAGTATATCTATTGTAAACGTTTTTGCGCGGCTTGGCAAGGGGTTTCGGCGAATTTGCCCATGCCGGGCAGCCGGGCACAGAAAAAGCCGCCCCCGAAAACGCGGGGTGCGGCCTAGGGCTTGCGGTGGAAAAGGCTTTTGATTTTGCCCTGCAAGGTGTGCTGGTTTTTCATGCCCACGGCGGCATCAAGGGCGCCGCGGCGGTACTCCAGGTTGTCCGGCTCCCGGCGGACGGCCTCGCGGAAGGCCTGGTGCGCGGCCTCGTATTGCTGGAGCATCATGTGGGCCCGGCCCTGCACATCATACCAAAGGGCGCTGCGCTCCTTGGTGCGGCCCAGGTGGTGCAGGGCGCTGGCGGCATTGTGCTGGCCCAGCATTTTCTCCGCCAGGCGGATGGCATCGGCTACGGGAAGCTCGTGGGGGTAGGCGGCGCGGCTGGGCAAGGCCAGGCGCAGCGCCTGCTCGTAGGCCAGGTTCAGGGCGATCATTTTCTCCTGGGCGGCCCGCTGCTCGTCTGCATCCAGAAACTGATCCGGGTGGCAGCGCTTGACCAGGGCGCGATAGGCATGGCGAATCTCCTCCTCGCCGGCCATTCTGCTCAGGCCCAAAACCTCAAACGGATCGCTGATGTCCATCACCCCCCTTGGCTGCAGTCTCACAAACACAGTACCACGAGCGGGGCGGATTGTCAATTATGAAAGCGCAGGCGGGTTCACTTATCCAGGTGCTGCCGGCAGTAGGCCATCATTTCCCGCAGGGTGCCGATGGTTTCCTCCTCCGGCAGCACATCATAGGCCAGAACGCTGCGCAGGAAAAAGCTGCGGTAAAGCCGCAGAAAGTCCGGCTGGGTCACAAAGGCTTCGCTGTGGCCGGATGTCAGGTCGTAATCGGTGCCGGGCTTGATCAGGCACAGGGCAAGGCCGTCCAGCAGCAGAAGCTCATCGTTGCGGATGCCGTCCTCGTCCTTGAGAAAATACAGGCTGTAGTAAGGGTTGTTCAGCTGCAGATCCATAACGGTTTGCAAAACCTGCAGGCGCTCTTCCATGGTCAGGGGGCGGAAGGCCCAGAATTGGTCGCTCAGGCGGCCTGTTTCAAGAAATTTCCACACGGCCCGGCGCTTGAACACATGGTGCTGGGGCTGCTTTTTGTTAAAGGCGTTCTCCTGCCGGCGCAGGCAAATCTGCACCAGTTCATCTATATCGCCAATGGCGCCGCTGCCGGCGGCCGGGCCTTCCAGCAGGGCGCGCTTCCATATGTGGACGGGAACCTGCTCAAAGCCGAAATCCGGCTTGATGCGATAAGCGGCTCTGTCCCGCTCCATTTCTGCACAGGAGCGGAGGAAGGCAGCGTAATTCTTGCCGGCGCTGGGGGTGCGGGTGTTGCGCAGGGGTTGGGCCTTGGCCTTCATGGGCTCCAGCATTTGCTGCAGGGCTTTTCCCTCCCCCGGGAAGGAAAAGCGCAGGCCCTCTGTTTTGCTTTGGAAAACCACCAGGTCAAGACAGGGCACATCGTCCTTCCGATAGCGGCAGATCAGCACATCGGAAAGAAGGATCCCCCGGGGGTTATCCAGCAGGAATTCCCGGCTGGCGATGGTCATGCCGCCCCAGTAGTTGGGGTCGTGCAGGATGGGCAGCACCGCCCTTACGGCAAGCACCGTGCGGCGCAGGCTTTTATCGGAATAAAGGTAGTGCTCCACGGTGGCGCGGTTTTGCCGGGTGAGCACCGCCAGGGCGGTGAATAGCGCCATGGTTTCGCAATTGACCACGGTGATCTTCAGGCCCGTCATGGGCAGGTAGCGGCTGAGCAGCGTTTGCCGGGAGCCCGTCTGCGGGTCCAGCAGCACGGGATCCACCAGGGGCGGGTCCGCCTGCAGCAGCTGGCGGAGCATCTGGGTGGCGCTGTATTCAACAGGCCCCAGGCGCTTGAACTCCAGCAGCTGCTCCACCTGCTTGCGCTCCTGGGCTGTCAGGCGCAATTGGTCGCTTTCCATCAGCTGATGGCAGAAGCGGTTAAGGTTTTCCGCGCTGACCTTGTCCTGAATGACCCGCATAACGGAGGTCTGGCTTTTGTAGCCCAGCAGGGTAGCCAGCTCCGCAATGGAAAGGCCACGGGCCTGGCGTATGTCCGTAACCAGCTGGCGAATATCCGGTTCCATGTTATCATCCTCTTATTTTCGGGTGCGCAGGCACTGGGTGAGCATATAGGCGGCAAAGGCGCATTCTGCCAGCACCACCTGCCCGTCGCGGGTGGAAAGCATGTCCAGCACCGGCAGGCTGACGGCACCAATGCCGTTCAGGTATTGATAAGCCACCACAGCCACCAGCAGCAGGGCGGGCAGCCACAAAAGGCCTGCAAAGGGCTCCCGCCGCCGGGCTGCGCCGGCAACGGGCAAAAGCAGCGCCAGGGAAACGCCCAGCACCGCACCCTTGAGCACATTGCTCCAGAAGCCCAGGCCGTTCATCACCGGCAGCAGCAGGCACACCAGCAGCGCCAGCAAAAGGGGCGCCACCATCACCGTCAGCTTTCGCAGGAACATGGCATTTCCTCCAGCATACGCTTTTCCTTGTCGGTCAGTTGGGCGCCTTTCAGCAGATCGGGCCGGAAGCGCCAGGTGGCCCGGAGGGACTCCTGCCGGCGCCAGGCCTTGATTTTCGCATGGTCGCCGGAAAGGAGAACCTCCGGCACTTCCATGCCCTTCAGTTCTCTGGGGCGGGTGTACTGGGGGTATTCCAGCAGCCCGTCGGAGAAGGATTCCTCCTCCGGGCTTTCGGCGGAGCCAAGCACACCGGGGATGAACCGGGCCACGCAGTCCGTCAGCACCATGGCAGCCAGCTCGCCGCCGGTGAGGATGTAATCCCCGATGCTGATCTCCTCGTCAATGCAGGCGTCCAGGGCACGCTGATCCACGCCCTCGTAATGGCCGCACAGCAGCACCAGCTCCTCCTCCCGGGCCAGCTGTCGGGCCTTGGCGGTGGTCAGGGTGGTGCCGCGGGGCCCCATGTAAATGCGCTTGCCGCGGAAGTCCGGCCCGGTGGCAGCCGCCATGGCATCCATAATGGGCTGGGCCAGCATCACCATGCCGGCACCGCCGCCAAAGGGATAATCATCGGTATTCTTGTGCTTCCTGTCGGAAAAGGGGCGGATGTCGATGCACTCTACCTCAATCAGCCCCTGCTCCCGGGCACGGCCCAGGATGCTGGTGCTCAGCACGCTTTCGAACATTTCCGGGAAGATGGTCAGTATCTTAATCTTCAACAACGGCCACCTCTTGCAGCTTTTCAGTGCAGACGGAAATCCGGCGGGCGGGCACATCCACCGCGGGGAAAACGGCTTTCAGGGCGGGTGCCATCAGGCTGCCGCGGGGGGTGCGGAAAACGTATACATCCACCGGGCCGTGCTGAAGGACATCGGTCAGGGTGCCCAGCACAGCGCCGCTCTCGTCCACGGCTTCGCAGCCGATCAGGTCGCAGATGAAGGTTTCGTCCTCCCCGGGCTGGATGGTCTGCTCCCGGCGGATGTACAGCCGGGTGCCCCGCAGGCGCTCCACAGCATTGGGGTCGGCACAGTCCCCCAGGGTGATGTAGGCAAAGCCGTCATGCACACGGGAGCACCGGGCGGTGATGGGTTCATAGCCATCGCCGGCCTGGAGGTAGAGGGTTTTCCATTTCAGAAAATCCTGGGGATCGGCGGCATAGGGCTTCACCTTGGCCTCGCCCCGGATGCCCTGGGGCTTGAGCACTTCGCCAATCATCAAATAGTCGTTCATGGTGATTCTCCTTGCAAAAAGCGTCCATCAAAACAGTACCATGAGCGGCGGGGAAAGTCAATGCGCGGATTATTTCTTTTTCAGCAGCGGCTGCAGGTATTGCCCGGTGTAGCTTTCCGGGCACCGGGCCACGGTTTCCGGGGTGCCGGCGCACACCACGGTGCCGCCGCCGTCGCCGCCCTCCGGCCCCAGGTCGATCAGCCAGTCCGCCACTTTGATCACATCCAGGTTATGCTCAATCACCAGCACGCTGTTGCCTGCATCCGTCAGGCGCTGGAGCACGGAAATCAGCTTGTCCACATCCGCCATGTGCAGGCCGGTGGTAGGCTCGTCCAGCAGGTAAACGGTTTTGCCGGTGGCCTTGCGGCTCAGCTCGGTAGCCAGCTTCACCCGCTGGGCCTCGCCGCCGGAAAGGGTGGTGGAGGGCTGGCCCAGCTTCATGTAGCCCAGGCCCACATCGTACAGGGTTTCCAGCTTGCGCAATATACCCTGATGGTTCTCAAAGAAGGCCATGGCCTCCTCCACATTCATGTCCAGCACTTCATAAATGTTTTTGCCCTTGTAGGTAACCTCCAGGGTTTCCCGGTTGTAGCGCTGGCCCTTGCACACCTCGCAGGGCACATAAATGTCTGGCAGGAAATGCATTTCGATTTTCAGCAGCCCGTCGCCGGAGCAGGCCTCGCACCTGCCGCCCTTCACGTTGAAGGAGAAGCGGTTTTCCTTGTATCCCCGGGCCTTGGCCTCCGGGCACTGGGCGAAGATTTTGCGAATCTGGTCAAACAGGCCGGTATAGGTTGCCGGGTTGGAGCGGGGTGTGCGGCCAATGGGGCTTTGGTCGATGCAGATAATCTTGTCCAGCTGCTCCACGCCTTCCATGGCCCGGAACTTGCCGGCCTTGGTTTTGGCCCTGTTCAGCACCCGGGCCAGGTGTTTGTGGACAATCTCGTTCACCAGGCTGCTCTTGCCGGAGCCGGAAACCCCCGTCACGCAGCACAGCACGCCCAGGGGAATTTCCACATCAATATTGCGCAGGTTGTGTTCCTGGGCGCCCAGCACCTTCAGCCAGCCGGCGGGCGTGCGGCGGCTTTCCGGCAGGGCGATTTTCTTCGCCCCGGAAAGGTACTGGCCCGTCAGGCTTTCCTTGCAGGCCTTGATGTCCTCAATGGTGCCTTCCGCCACAATGTGTCCGCCGTGGATGCCTGCGCCCGGGCCTACATCCACAATCCAGTCGGCAGCGTACATGGTGTCCTCATCATGCTCCACCACCACCAGGGTGTTGCCCAGATCCCGCATGCGCTTCAGGGTGGCGATGAGCTTGGCATTGTCCCGCTGGTGCAGGCCGATGGACGGCTCGTCCAGGATGTACAGAACGCCCATCAGCGCCGAGCCGATCTGCGTTGCCAGGCGGATGCGCTGGGCCTCGCCGCCGGACAGGCTGCCAGCCGCCCGGGACAGGGTTAAATACCCCAGGCCCACATCAACCAGGAAGCCCAGGCGGGCATCGATTTCCTTCAGGATCTGGGCGCCAATCATCCGTTCCTTCTCCGTCAGCACCAGGCTGCGGAAGAACTCACGGGCATCCAGGATGCTCAGGTCGCTGACCTCCGCCAGGTTCCTGCCGCCCACGGTGACCGCCATGGCTTCCGGCTTCAGCCGGTGCCCGTGGCAGGAGGGACAGATTTCCTCCGCCATGTATTCCTCATAGGCGGCCTTCATTCCATCGGAGGAGGTTTCGCTGTAGCGGCGCTCCAGCATGGGTACAAAGCCTTCAAACACGGTGGAGTACTCGGTTTTGCCGCGGACGCCCTCGTACTCGATGCTGATTTTCTCCTTCCCGGTGCCGTAGAGCAGCACCTTTCTGGCGGCAGGGGAAAGGTCCTTCACCTTGGTGTCCAGGGTGAAGCCGTACTTTTTTCCCAGCGCCACCATGAACTGCCCGCCCATGCTGTCCGGGTCGGCCACGTTGAAGCCCATCACGTTCACGCCGCCCTTGCGCAGGGGCAATTCCGGGTCGGGCAGGAGAATATCCGGGGAAATCTTCATCAGCGTGCCCAGGCCGGAGCACTCCGGGCAGGCGCCGAAGGGACTGTTGAAGGAGAACATCCGGGGCGCAAGCTCCTCAATGGAAACGCCGCAGTCCGGGCAGGCGTAGTTCATGGAAAACAGCAGCTCCCCCTGGTCGAACAGGTCCATGACGACCAGGCCGCCGGAGCGGGCGGTGGCGGTTTCGATGGAGTCCGCCAGGCGCTTCTGAAATTCCTTCCCCGGGCGGATGATCAGGCGATCCACCACCAATTCGATGGTGTGCTTCTTCTGCTTGTCCAGGCTGGGGGTATCGTCAATCTCGTACAGCTCGCCGTCAATCCGCACACGGACAAAGCCGCTTTTTCGCGCTTCCTCCAGCAGCTTGGCATGCTCGCCTTTTCGGGCGCGGACCACCGGCGCCAGCACCTGCATGCGAGTGCCCTCGGGGTATTTCTGCACTGCGTCCACCATCTGATCCACCGTCTGCTGGCGGATCTCCTTGCCGCACACCGGGCAGTGGGGCGTGCCGATCCGCGCCCACAGAAGGCGCAGGTAATCGTGAATTTCGGTCACGGTGCCCACGGTGGAGCGGGGATTGCGGCTGGTGGTTTTTTGGTCGATGGAAATGGCGGGGGAAAGGCCCTCAATGCTGTCCACATCGGGCTTTTCCATCTGGCCCAGAAACATGCGGGCGTAGCTGGACAGGCTTTCCACATAGCGGCGCTGGCCCTCGGCATAAATGGTATCGAAGGCCAGGCTGCTCTTGCCGGAGCCGGAAAGGCCGGTGAACACCACCAGCTTGTTCCGGGGGATGGTCAGGCTTACGTTTTGCAGGTTGTGCTCCCGGGCACCGCGGATGATCAGGGATTCGTTGCTCATATCCATATCCTCATTCACAGTCGTTTGGCAATTGGTACGGGGGATAGTGTAGCACATTTTTTTGAATTTATCAACGCGAACACGAACAGATGTTTTTCAAATCTTGCGTTCTGCACTTTGACAAGGGCCGCGATTGGTTGTATAATGGACAATGTATCGGTTTGTCTATCCTGATACCAAGGAGGCATTTTTCATGGGCAAGACCCTTGTGCGCATACTGGCGGTGCTGGCAGCCCTGGCGCTGCTGGTGCTGATGGTTCCTTCCGCCACACCCCTGGCCTTTTGCGAGGAAAGCTGCACCACCCAATGGACGGGAGGTGTGACCCGTGAATGATCTGATCATCCTGGGCACCGCAGGGCCTTTCACCATCACGGCCTTCGGGCTGTGCGTGGCGGCAGGCGCCCTGGCGGGCCTTGGCCTGGCGGCGCTGCTGGGCCGCAGGGAGCTGAAGGCCGGCAGCGGGCTGAGCATGGGCCTTGCCGGCCTGGTGGGTGCGCTGCTGGGCGCCCGGCTGCTGTACTGCCTGACCATGCTTTCCACCATCCTGGTGGATATGGAGGAGGGTGCCGCCTTCATCCCGCAGATGTGGCAAGGCGGCTACACCCTTTACGGCGCGGTGCTTGGCGGCGGAGCCGGCGTGTGGCTTTACGCCCGGGGCACCCGGCAGCCTGCGGCTCCCCTGCTGGACCTGGCCGCCATTGGCGGCGCAGCGGCGCTGGCCCTGGAGCGGGCAGGCGAATACTTCACCCCCGAGGGCCTGGGCAAAACCGTGGAGGCCGAGGCCTGGCAGCACTTCCCCTTTGCCGTCGTCAACCCGTATTACGAGGAATGGCAGATCCCCGTTTTCGTATACGAGGCGCTGGCGGCGGCGGTGATCCTGGCGGTGCTTCTGTGCATCCGCAGCCACAGGCCTGCCGGGCGTGCGGCGGAAACCTTCATCCTGCTGCTGGGCCTGACCCAGATTATTCTGGAAAGCCTCCGGGCCGATCAGTTCATCCGCTTCGGCTTTGTCCGGCTGAACATGCTGGCGGCGGCTATCACCATGCTGCCCGTTTTCGCGGCACGGGTGGTGCGCATGGTGCGCCTGCAGGGATGGAGCCGGTGGCAGGTCATCCGCATGGTGCTGTTCGCGGCATGCGCCGGCGCGGTGATCGGTATCGAGTTTGCCCTGGACAGATCGGACTGGGATAACACCCTTCTTTACTTTATCATGGCCGGTGTGCTGGGCCTGATGGGCACAGCAGCCCTGGCGGACGGCAGAAAGCAGCGCGCTGCTGCCTGAAGCTGTGCGCCGCTGCCATAAGCGCTTGCAAAGGAGAAAACTATGGAGCTTTATCATCCCGCCGGGATGTACAACCAGCTGCCGCCGGAGGATGTTTTCCACGCGGCGGACAAGATGGGCAACCTGATGGGCACCGGCTATGTTGTTCATCAATACCAGCCCCATGTGTACCCGGATTGCCCCATCAACATTTACTTTCACCTGGAGTGCCAGCCTGCGGCCCGCTACATGCTGCTGGGTGCGCTGGTTTCCAGGGCCAATCAGCTGCGGGCCAGCAACCCCGGCCTGAACGCCTGTGTGTATACCAACATCGACCCCCGGGACCTGCGCGCCAAGTCCTTTTACGAGCATTCCGGCATGGATTGCTCCCAGGCGGAAAACCTGATGCGGCTGTCCATGCCGGCGGAGGCCATCCGCATTCCCATGAGCTGCCAGGTGGTGCAAACGCCCCTGAACACCCCCGATGAGCACGCTGCGCTGCTCTACCGCCTGCAGCAGAACGACATTGCCTACATCGACCAGGGATACCTGGCCCAGCTGCAGCACATGCCTCACTTTGTCACCCTGAGCATTCTGCGCAACACCGAGCTGGTGGGCGAGGTGATCCTGGCTGGCGAGGGCGACCGCTGCGACCTGGCTGCCATTTACATCACGCCCATGTGCCGCTGCCAGGGTATGGGCCGTGCGCTTTTGTACCACGGCATGGCTATGATGGCTGCCGAGGGCGTGACCAGCGTGAATGCCCGGATCATGAGCCGCTCCCTGCCCCAAAACGGCCTGATACGCCACTTCAACCCCCAGCCGCTGGGACAAACCATGCTCTACCCCGGAAGAGCCATCTGAACTGGAGGAGGACAACTGCGTGGCCAAGCTGTATTTTCGTTATGGAGCCATGGGCTCCAGCAAAACTGCCAATGCCATCATGGTGCAGTATAACTACCACGAGCGCGGCCAGCGGGTGTTGATGGTGAAACCTCAGCTGGACAACCGGGACGGCGAGCGCACGGTGCTCTCACGCTGCGGGCTGCAGACGGAGTGCGTGTTCATGGAGGAGCTGCCCCGGATGACCCTGCAGGGCTACGACTGCGTGATTGTGGACGAGGCACAGTTTCTCACCAAGGAGCAGGTATCCTTCCTGGTGAAGATTGTGGATGAAATGAATATCCCCGTGATCTGCTACGGCCTGCGGGCGGACTTCCAGGGGAATTTCTTCGAGGGCAGCCAGTGGCTGATGGCCTGGGCCGATACCATTGAGGAGGTCAAAACCATCTGCTGGTGCGGCCGCAAGGCAACCTGCAACGCCCGGGTGATGAACGGACGCGTCATCAAGGAAGGCGACCAGATCCTACTGGGCGGCAACAGCCAGTACGTTTCTCTCTGCCGCAAGCACTGGGCCGCCGGTCAGCTCCGCGAGGCCGCCCCAGGGGCGCTGCCCCTGGACCCCGCTTAAGGGCCGAAAGGCCCTTAAGAATCCC
>CAYMOM010000071.1:0-9960 GCA_964391995.1 uncultured Faecalibacterium sp. | reverse complement strand
ACGGCAGCTTTGAATTGAAGGAAGCAACGCTGTACACGGCCTTCCGCAGGCTGGAAAGCGCTGGGTACATCCGCTCCTACTGGGGCGATGAAATGAGCGGCGCCCGCCGCCGGTACTACGCGCTGACGAACGAGGGCATGGCCAAGCTGCTGCTGGACTGCGAAACCTGGCAGGAAACGAGAAAGCTAATCAATACATTGCTGGAGGGTACGGTATGAACACGACAGTTGCGCGGATTGTTGAAATCATGTTCCAGGACACCATCATGAACGACGAAGTCACCGCCATCAAGGATGAGGTGATGAACAACTGCCAGGAGCGCTATGAGGACCTGGTGACCCGCGGCATGGACGAGGACGTTGCCATTGCCGCTGTGGTGGAGAGCCTGAAGGGCATGGAGGAGGTTATTGCCCAATATCCCAAAAAGGTAAAGACTGTACCTTACCATGAGCCGGACGAGGACACCGAGAAGGATTTGACCTTTGCGCCCGAACAGTTCAATGCCGTCAATCTGCTGCTGACCAGCGATGATGTGAACCTGGAGCGTTCCGAGGACGATCTGGTGCATGTCCGCTATGACAGCGAGGATATTCCTGACCTGCTGGCTGAGGTGATGGACGGCGTGCTGGACATTCGCCGGGACAATACAGCAAAAAAGAACAAGCACACGTTTGGTAAAAAGACGCTGTTTGGCAACATGAACATACAATGGAACTTTAAGTTCTATCCCAGCAGCGGCGAGGTGACCATCTGCCTGCCGGAGCAGAAGGCCTTCCAGGTGGAAATTGTCAACACCAGCGGTGATGTGTGCGTGAAGGATGCGAACCTTTCTACCCTGTCTGTTTCCACCACCAGCGGTGATACGAGCGTTCACCTTGATGATGCGGTATGCCCGCAGCGCCTGATGGTTAACGGCACCAGCGGGGACATTGATGTTTGCGCCAATGTCCAGAGCCTGAAGCTGAACACGGTCAGCGGCGATATTGACTACCGCGGCGACTGCCCGGATATGAAGATTGGTACCGTCAGCGGCGATGGGGACATTGCAGCCCGAACCCAGCGGGTGAGCCTGAACTCCGCCAGCGGCGACATGGAGCTGGATGTGCTGGACGGCACCCTGGAAAATGTAAGCGCCAACTCCACCAGCGGCGATGTAATCATCAACCTGCCGGAAAGCCTGAAAAACCGCGTAACCGTGCGGATGAACACCGTCAGCGGCGATTGCCGTTACCATTACGACAAGAACCCCGCAGCGCCCCTGGCCCTGGTGTGCATGAACAGCACCTCCGGCGATTTGCGGCTTAACTGAGTGAACCATCACCCGAAAGGAGAGCTTCGGCTCTCTTTTTTGCATATTGCGGAGGTTTTGGCGCATGCTACCATCATCACAGTTTGCTGGAGGCAGTATGTCGATTGGTATGGTAGTGCTGACCGTGGCAGCAGTGCTGGTGTTTTTCGGCGTGGCCCAGCGGGTGCTGGACAGAATGCACCTGACAGACCGCATGGCGCTTTTGCTGATTGGCGCCATGTTTGTGGGCACGCTATTGCCCAATGCGGATATGGGCATGGTGTCCGTCAATGTGGGCGGGTGCGTGATTCCGCTGGGGGTGTGCGTGTACCTGTTCATCAGGGCGGATGAGGGCAGGGAGCGCCTGAGGGCCGCCATTGGCGCGGTGCTGACAGGGGCGGCGGTATACGCCCTGTCCGTCTTTCTGCCCGATGAGCCGGAAGCCATGTGGGTGGAGCCAAACCTGCTTTACGGCCTGGCAGGCGGCCTCATTGCCTGGTTGCTGGGCCGCAGCCGGCGGGCGGCGTTCATCTGCGGCGTGTTGGGCGTGCTGCTGGCGGACACTGTAACGGCGCTGGTGAACTGGAAAGGCGGCATTGCCCAGCAGCTGGTGCTGGGGGGCGCCGGCATTGGCGATACGGTTGTCATCAGCGGCATTCTTGCGGTGCTGCTGGCGGAACTGGTGGGGGAGATTGCCGAGAGAATCGCCCGGCGAAAGGAGGGAAGCAAGGCATGAGAAAGCTGCTGCTTTTGCTGGCGCTGCTGTTGGTGCCGTGCCTGGCGCAGGCGGAAGAAGTGTGGAGCCTGGTGGCGGAGGATGGCACACCGCTGACGCAGATATGCTATGAGCCGGAGGTCGGCGATGAGTACATTTCCGCAGACAACAAGCTGTTCAAGGTGATTTCCGTGGAGGAAGGCTGTGCAGTTGCGCAAGCGGCGGGACAGGTGGAGCTGCCGGACGTCAGCTGGCTGGATGCCGATGCAGCGCTGCCTGTCGCTGCCACGGGGCAGAGGCTGATCGCCCTCTACTGCACCCACAGTGACGAAAGCTACGAGCCTTCGGACGGAACCTACAGCGATGAAGAGCGCGGCTCCATCTACCAGGTGGCGCAAGCATTGGCGGATGGTTTGGAGGACAAGGGTGCAAGCACCACAGTATCGGATGCGCTGCACTATCCCCACGATGCAGGCGCATACAGGCGATCACGGCAGACGGCGGTGCAGCTGCTGAAGAAAGGCCCGGATGCCCTGCTGGACATCCACCGGGACGGCATTCCCAATGTGGAGGAATACGCCGCAGCCATTGGCGGAAAGAAGTGCTCCAAGGTGCGGCTGCTGGTGGGCCGGGGCAACCAGAACATGGCGGTGAACAAGGAGTTCGCCCTGAAAATCAAGGCTGTTGCGGATAAGGTGTACCCGGGGCTCATCAAGGACATTTACATGGGCAAAGGCACCTACAACCAGGACCTGGCGCCCCACAGCGTGCTGCTGGAGTGCGGCACCTACACCCTGGACAAGGAGCGGGTGATGGTCAGCATGCCCATGATGGCGGATGTGCTGTACCGCACCATGTACGGCGGCGTGACCGGCTCGGCTGGGACATCGGACATCAGCAATACCAAGACCGGCGGCGGTGTGACCCAGGGGCAGCCTGACCCGCCGGAAGCGGCAAGCAATGCTGGTGCAGGTGCAGGCATATGGTGGATTGTGGGCATTGGCGTGGCGGCGCTGATTGTGTTTGCGCTGGTGTCCACCGGTTCCTTCAAGGGTGGCATGAGCAAGGCTGGCAGGAACATTAGCGAAATGACCGGCGGCCTGCTGGGCAAGAAGCCCAAGGACGGAGAGGAACACGACCATAGCTAAAAACGCCGCAAATGAGCGGCGTTCATGAAAAGCTGGAGCTTATCGGTCTGACAAAAACTGTTCAAGGTTTCTATCACGATGATACTTTATCGAAGCATTTCTATCTTTCTCTAAAACCACCTGATTTAAGTCAATTTGATTTATAGCGGCAATGGCGAATGCGTAATGAATAACATCAGCTAATTCATTGGCTAACTGCGATTTCAAGTCCTCGCTTTCCGAGGCTTTTCGTCCATCCCGTTTGTTGAGCACCTCGGCAACTTCACCTACTTCCTCGATCAGTTTCATGAATAAACTGCTATCCATACAGCGGTTCTTATAGTTGTCATATAGATAATCTTCATACTCTGTAATACTGACCTTCATAACAAAACCTCCCCACAAATTAAAATCGAGCAATGCAAAAACCGTCTGGGTATTCATGCCTGGACGGTTTTTGCAGCGCAAGTTTAGTTACTGCATCAGCGTAGATGCCAGCTTTTTCTTGCGATGTTCTGTGCGCCAAACCACCAGCACCATCATCAGCACCGTGCCGATGTAGGGGAAGATGGACGTCAGCGCGGAGGAAATGCCAACGGACTGCAGGCGCATGCCCAGCGCATCAATGAAGCCAAACAGCAGCGCAGCCAGGAACACCTTGGGCGGGTTGGCACGACCGAAAATCACACAGGCGAAGGCGATATATCCACGGGCGTTGGACATATTTTCGCTGAAGGTGGACAGGTAGCCCAGCGCCAGGTGCGCACCTGCAAGACCGGACAGCATGCCGCACAGCAGAGAGGCCAGGTACTTCATCTTTTCCGGGCTGCGGCCGGCGGAGCGCAGGGACTGGGGATGCTCGCCCGAGGCCCGGAGCCAGAAGCCCAGGGGCGTGCGGTAAATCAGCAGCCAGCACACCAGCACCAGCACCCAGGACACATACACCAGCACGGTGTTGTTGTTCAGCAGCGGGCCAATGAGGGGAATGCTGTCCAGCCAGTCTGCCGAAAGCCTGGGAAGGGTGGACAGGTTGCCTTCCGGGGCGTGGAAGGTGCCGCTCTGGCCCGTCAGGGTGCGCAGCAGGAAGGTGGTCAGGCCCATGGCAAAGCTGTTCAGCGCCACGCCGATGATGAACTCGTCACTCTTGAACTTGATCACAAACACGCCATAGAACAGGCCCAGCAGCAGGCCAATGCCCAGGGCGAACACCAGGCCCATGACCCAGCTGCCGCAGACCCAGCTGCCCATCACCGCGGAGAAGGCGCCAATGAGCATCATGCCTTCTACACCGATGTTGGTCATGCCCACATGGTCGGTCATCAGGCAGCCCAGGGCAGCCAGTACCACAGGGGTCGCTGTGCGCAGGGTGTTTTGCAGCAGGCCGATGTTGAAGATGTTGGAAAGCTCGTTCATGCGGCCTCTCCCTTCTGCAGCGCAATGGCTGCCTTTTTCCTGGCCCGGCTGGCCTGGATGGAGGCGGTGATTCCCTGTTCAGCCGCCATGAAGAAGATGATGATGGACTGAATCAGCACCGTGAGGGAGCTGGGAATGTTGGCGTTCAGCTCCATGGCGGAGCCGCCAATCTTCATGGCGCCGAAGAACAGGCTCATGAGGATGATGCCCACCGGCTCGTAGCGCATAATCATGGCTACCAGCATGCCATCGAAATAGAATTCGCTGGACACGGACTCGATAAAGCGCCCGTGAAGGCCGAAGATTTCAAACATGCCCACCAGGCCGCAGATGGCGCCGGAGGCCACCATGCTCCACAGGGCCAGCCTGCCGGACTTGATGCCGCTGTATTTGGCAAAGCGCTCGTTCTGCCCGGTGAGCTTCATCTGGAAGCCGGTGGTGGAGCGCTTCATGATGTACCACACCGCCAGGGCGATGATGGCTGTCAGGAAGATGCTTTCCGTCAGGCTGGAGCGGCGGATGAGCCGGGGAAACATGAACGCTGCATCAATGGCATCGGTGCCGGCGGAAACGCCCTTCTCTGCGGTTTTCAGCGGCCCGTTGGCAAGGAAGGAGCATAAATAGATGGCGGCGGAGTTCAGCATGATGGTGGTGATGACCTCGTTCACCTTCATCTTCACCTTCAGCATGCCGGGAATCCAGGCATACACACCGCCGGCAGCCATGGCAGCCAGCAGGCACAGGGGAATGCCGATCCAGGGGGAAACGCCCTTCAGCCGGGCACCCAGCCAGGCAGAAGCCATGGCGCCCAGGAACAGCTGTCCCTCGCCGCCTACGTTGAAGATGCCCGCCTGGGCCGCAATGGCGGTGGCAAGGCCGCACAGGCAAAGGGTGGCGGATTTGGCCAGGGTGTTGGCCATGGCCCGCTGGCTGCCAAAGGCACCCTGAAGCATCAGGCCATAGCCTTCCAGGGGATCGTGACCGGAGAGCGCCATGATGATGCCGCCCAGCACCAGCGCCGCTACCACCGAAATGAACAGGGAAAGCAGGTAGCTCATTCTCTTTTTCATGCGTCTGCCTCCTTCTGTCCGCCGGTCATGTAGTAGCTGATTTCCGTTTTCTCAATGCTGTCCGGGGTGAATTCGCCGGTGATGCGCCCTTCGTAAATGGTCAGAAGCCTGTCGGACAGGCGGAACAGCTCGTCCAGGTCAGCGCTGACCAGCAGAATGGCGCAGCCGGCGTTGCGCTTGTCCATAATCAGCTGGTGGATGGCCTCCATAGCGCCAATGTCCACACCCCGTGTGGGCTGGGAAATGACCAGCACCGGGGTTTCGAAGGAGAATTCCCGGGCCACCACCACCTTCTGCATGTTGCCGCCGGACAGGCTGCCCACGGTGGTGTCAATGCCGGCGCCGCGAATATCGAACTTTTCGGAAACTTCCCGAGCATATTGGCGAACGGCGCGCTTTTTCATATGAATGCCGCCCAGGGAGAAGCGCTTGTGCTTTTCCTTGCCGACAAGCAGGTTGTCCGTAACATCCGCAGGTGCGGAAACGCCGGTGGACAGGCGATCCTCCGGCACATGGGCCACGCCCAGTGCACGCACCTGCCCGGCGCTCATGCCGGCAATGGATACGCCGCGAATGGCGATGCTGCCGCCGGAAAAGCTGCGCATGCCGGTTACTGCTTCAACCAGTTCGCTCTGACCGTTGCCCTCAACGCCTGCAATGCCGAGAATTTCGCCCCGGTGCACCGTCAGGCTCAGGCCGCGGACGGCAGGAAGGCCTCTGGTGTCCGCCACATGGAGATTGCTGATCTCAATGATGGGAGCATTGTCGCTGATGTTGGGATCATGGCGCTCCAGCGGGCCAAGAAGCACATCCCGGCCCACCATGACGGAAGCCAGCATGCGCTCGTTCACATCGGCTGTGTTTTCCACACAGACCAGCTTGCCTGCCCGCATAACGCCTACCCGGTCGGAAATGGCCATCACCTCATACAGCTTATGGGTGATGATGATGATGGTCATCTGCTTTTCCTGAACAATGCGGCGGATGACGGCGAAAAGCTCCTCGGTCTCCTTGGGTGTCAGCACGGCGGTAGGCTCGTCCAGGATGAGGATATCCGCGCCCCGGTGCAGGGTTTTCAGGATCTCCACCCGCTGCTGCAGCCCTACGCTGATGTCCGCCACCCTGGCATCCGGGTCAACGGTCAGGCCGTATTCCTCCACCAGGGTATTTGTGATGTCCCGGGCCTTGGGAAAATCGTAAAACAGGCGCGACTTTTTCGGCTCACGCCCAAGGACGATATTCTGCGCCACGGTAAAGGACGGCACCAGCATGAAGTGCTGATGCACCATGCCCACGCCCCGGGCCATGGCGGCACTGGGGGAGAAGGCCTGCATTTCCTTTCCCTTGATGAACACCTGACCGCTGGTGGGTGTGTTCATGCCGTAGAGGATGTTCATCAGCGTGGATTTGCCTGCGCCGTTTTCACCCACCAGGGCAAACACTTCACCCTTGCGGATGTCCAGGCTCACATCATGGTTTGCCAGCACGCCGGGAAACTGCATGGACACATGCCGGAAGGATACGATGGTTTCGCTTGCCACACTCTCGCCTCGCTATCCATTGGTAATGGTAAAAGGAAAAGGGCAGGGAATGCTCCGCTGCCCTTGGGGATGGTAATGTTACTGCAGCGTGGAGGGAACCACGATCTCGCCGGCAACAATCTTCTGGGCCAGGGCATCCACCTCGGCCTTCAGCTCGTCGGAAACCTGCTGGGTCATGTCCTCGGTGCCATAGGCCACGCCAATGTAGCCGGTCGCCATGTCGGCGCACCAAATCTGACCGCCCTTGAAGGCTTCGTCCATGTTGGCAACGGTGTTGTACAGGGACAGGCCCACATCCTTCACCATGGAGCAGATGATGACCTCGGGGTCGATGTACTTCTGGTCGCTGTCCACGCCGATGGCATAGTTGCCGGTTTCCTTGGCAGCCTCGAACACGCCCTCGCCGGTCTTGCCAGCAACGGCGAACACGATGTCGCATCCGGCGCCGTACATGGCCAGCGCAGCTTCCTTGCCCTTGGAGGGATCCTCAAAGTCCTCGGTGTAGCGCTTTTCGATGACGATATCGGCATTGGCATACTGGGCGCCGGCCTCATAGCCCACAACAAAGTCGTTGATGGTGGGGCTGTTCTGTCCGCCCACCACACCGATCTTGCCGGACTTGGACATCTTGGCGGCAATGTAGCCGGTGAGGAAGGAACCCTGGTTCTGGGCGTAGATGATGGACATCAGGTTATCGCCCACGCCGTCCAGGCCGTTATCGATGAAGATGAACTTGGTCTCGGGGAAATCGGCAGCCACGCCGGGCACAGCCTCGGTACCGGCAAGGGCATCCCAGAACTGCCAGCCCACAGCCACCACCACATCGTAGTTCTCGGCAGCGGTGACCAGGGAATTCTCGTACAGGGAGCCATCCTCCCGGCACTCGATGACGGTGGTCTTCAGGCCCAGGTCAGCCTCCAGCTTCAGGCGGCCTTCGTTGGCGGAATCGTAGAAGGAGCGGTCACCCAGGGTGCCAGCCACAACGATAGCCACAGACGGGCCGGCGGGCTGGTCAGCCATGGCGGGCGCCATGACGGACAGGCAAAGCACCAGAGAGAGGATGAGTGCAATCAGCTTTTTCATATTGCATGACCTCCGGAATGTGTAGAATCGACGCAGAAGCATCGTTACTATACTTATTCTGTGTCTACCGCGTTTTTCCTGCCAAAATGAAAAAAGTGCAGGAAAAGAAAGCTGCTGCGCAGAATATTTCCGGTGAAACGGAGGAAGATGCATGAATATTCTGTTTGTAAATGCCTGCGTCCGGGGCGAGGACTCCCGCACGCTGCGCCTGGCAAACGCCTTTCTGAGCGAGCTGACCGCCTGCCTGCCCCAGGCGCACATCAGCCAGCAATGCCTGCCTGATATGAATTTGCCGCCGGTGGATGCCGCCACCCTTGCCCGGAAGGAGACCCTGTGCGATGCCTTCGCCTGGGAGGATGAGCTGTTTGCGCCGGCTGCAGCGTTTCAGCAGGCGGATGCGGTGGTGATTGCCGCGCCCTACTGGGATATGTCCTTTCCCTCCATGCTGAAGATTTGGGTGGAGCACATGTATGTCCGCAACCTGACCTTCCGCTACGTAAACGACCAGTCCGTGGGCCTGTGCAAGGGCAGGGAAGCCGTGTATCTGACCACCGCCGGCAGCCCCATTGGCAGCCACGACTGGGGTACCGGGTATATCCGGGATGTGATGCAGGTGCTGGGCATTCCCGGCTTTACCGCCATCAAGGCCGAGGCCCTGGACCTGGCAGGCCGGGATGTTCAGACCATCATGGATGCTGCCTGCACCCGGGCAAAGGAACAGGCCGGGGCACTGGCAAGGCGGCTGCAAGCGTGATATTTGCGGGATACTTGCGGGAAACTTGCTTGCAAGCAGCGCACTGCAATGCTATGATGCAGCCGAGGTGAAAGAAATGACCCAGGCAGAAAAAATCAAATCAGAGCGCATCCGGGCGGGTTATTCCCAGGAAACCTTGGCGGAAGCTATGCAGGTGTCCCGGCAGGCTGTTACCAGCTGGGAATCCGGGCAAACGGCGCCGTCCTCCGCCAACCTGCACAAACTGGCCCAGGTGCTGGGCGTGGAAATATCCGCCCTGATGGCCGATGCACCCACGGCAAAGTACCGGGGAAAAGGCTGGCGGATTGCTGGCGGCATTACTGCTGGCGTGGGACTGGTGGGGGAGTTTGCCATATGGCTGCTGTCCACCACTTATCCGTTTTACATTGTTACGGGAGTAAAGCCTGTCTACACCGAAACCAGCTATAGCAGGTACATCAGCTTCTTTCACCTGGAAGCCGTGGTGGCTTGTCTATGGGTGCTGGCTGCTGCGGGTGCGGCACTGCTGCTGTTTGGGCTGTACAAGCGGCGGAAGTAAGCTGCTTTTCTGCCATCAGCCATAAGGCGGACAAGCAGCACCACAAAAGGGTGTAGGGCAGGCATACCTGTCCACGCCAGTTCAGCGGCAGGCGGCGGTAATCCCACACCTGGTGGCGGCGGTTCCACAAAAGGCCGCAGGCAGCCTCTATGACGGTGATGCCCGCACCGCACAGCAGTGCCTGCCGGAACAGCGGGCCTTCCCTTTGGCCGCAGCGGTGGAGCATGGCTGCGCCAAGCCCGCCTGCCAGCGCCATGCTGATATGCGTTCGCCTGCGCCAGCAGATTTCCAGCAGCGGATAGCCCACTGCGCCAAAGAGAAACGCTTTCATTCTCGCACCTCCGGGTTAACCTGCCCGGAGTCAGACTGTCTAAATACCTCCGGGAGGTGTCGGAGGGCCCGCAGGCCCTCTGACTTTATTCGTATCGCGG